>JAVVWU010000043.1:0-14115 GCA_036651955.1 Kiritimatiellia bacterium | reverse complement strand
GGGCTAAGATAGCGTCTAGTAAGTTGTTCGGAATCGTCAAAACGTTTATCGATAAGACGGACGACTAGAAGTTCTTGGAAGAAATTGCGAAGTCGAATGGAAAATATGATGTTCATCAGAAAGAGTCTGGTCAAGAAAAGGACAAAAATCCGATTGGATATGCGTGTTGGGAACGAATCATACCGACCTTAATTATGCCAACCTTAACGACGACAGATGCGAAGTTCGCGTTTATTGTTCGGGACCGCGGTCAATACGCTCCTTTATCATTAAGAGAAAAGGTGTTAAAGAAGAATGCGGATGATTATGCATTACTTGTTAAGGTTCTTGAACGTCCGGAGCAACGTTCAGAAGAAGACTTGTTGTACAAAAGCGCAGACGATTGCATGACAAACGAGCAGAAAATCGCTGAGTTTTTCCCAAAAGCTGGTGTCTATGTTCGAGGGCTCATGGTAAGAAAACTTACGAATCAGAAGCTTATTGCCGATTTGCTAAAAACATTTGATTTTCAGAACGCATTTTTTAAACATAAAAACTTTTATCAATGGGAGAAGTTTCATTCAGAGACGTCAAATATTACGGAGATGATAGGAAAAATCACCGATGAGAAGCTTATCGCTGATTTGCTGAAAACAGTTAATTTTAATAGATTTCTTTATCAGGATTCGGAAGAGGAGCTCGTAGCGGAAGCTATTGAGAGTATGACCGGAAAGCTCACCGACGAGAATCTTATCGCTGATTTGCTGAAGACAGTTGTTTTTCAGGATGTTGGAAGAGGAGCTATTGAGAATATGATAGGAAAACTCACCGACGAGAAGCTTATCGCCGATGTGGCATTCAATGCGAAAAGTGACCTTACTAGAAAGACGGCATTGGCAAAAGTCCCTGCGGCGACAATCGTTGAATATGCCAAGACGGCACCAATTGAAAAGCTTGCGGAGCTCATCGAAAACACGACAGATCAAAATCTGCTTGCGGTTTGTGTTATGCGTGCGCCGAAAGAAAATGTTGGGTCGCTTGTTCGTAAAATTACCGATACCAAAATGGCAGATGAACTGTTCAAGAAAACGAGTTTCGAAGGTTATGAATCCGATTACGCTTTCACGATGCTTAATGTACTTCTCGGGAAGTTAAGTCCAGAATTGACGAAAGAGTTGCTTGATCAAGCGTTGCAACACGCGAAGGAACAGAAAGGGAAGACAATCGTGATTGACGGGTTTTACGTCAATATGCCCGTTTTGGATTATTTGGTGATTAGTCAAGCTCATGGATTTGAAACTAAGTGCTCCATCACAAAGCCGACCTCTGATTGGAAAACAACTTGGCAAGTCACACAAATGGAGTTCGACAAGAACGAACGATATAAACTTTTTGAATGTGATGATGACGAGCAGCAGTTTGTCGTAAAGTTTATTGCAAAATATTGTGAAGGTCGTGAAGATGCGATTGCGATGAGTGACTTGGAACAAATGGGCTATATAAATAAAATCAAGTACAAAAGGTTGGATGGAGACGAATCCTATTCATACTGGCGGATGTATAGTAGCCAAAAGTTTCGCGTACAGTTGCGTTTCAGCGATGACAACGGAACGATGGTGTTTGAACGTTATTGATTAGAGGTGTTAGTCCTCCGCCTCTTTTCATGCAGACTTCATCGCCATTGATCGTGTATTGATGGCGATGGGTCAAAGAGGAGGAGAAGCGTATTTAGATGAGTTATTTATCTGGCGAAAGTCTTGCCCTTGGGCTTTTGCTGGATTTAACGCTCAAGGGCAACTTAAGAAGGAAACTAAAATGTCTCATTTCGTAATGCTTATGTGCGGAGGAAGTGTTCCTCCTGGAGCGGTTTACACCATCTGTTTTATACTTGGATTGGTCTGTTTGCTTATTGGTAAACGATATTTCAAAACGTTGATGTTTTTCTTTGGTTTTGGACTCACTTTCGGTTTGGTACATCTCGTTGCGTCTCCGGAGATAGCTGTTGCAGTCGGTGTGATGGGAGGACTGTTATCGTTATTCCTCTCATTCTTTGCAATCTTTCTTCTCGGTGGATGTGCGGTTGCGATGATCCCTGAGTCTCTTGGAATGAGTGGCACAATTGTGGGCGCCGTGGGCGTCATCGCAGGTGTTGCCTCCATAGTCTACAAGAGATATGTCATTGTCCCCTGTCTGGCGTTTGTGGGAGCCAACTTTATTGTTGATTCCATTGCATCGCTCATGGGCGGTATGAATGGCATCGTTTCTTTACTCTTGATGGTGCTTTTGGCGGTGGGCGGTTCTTTCGTGCAGTTTAAGTATACTGCAAAAAACAGCAAGTTGAAGATTGCGAAAGAGCCTAAGGTTGAGTCTAAGAAGTAGTTTTCTTGCATATGTGTATCTCAAGAAATTGCAGATACACATATGCAACCGTTATTAACAGGAGGCGATGATATGTTTTGTTCTAAATGTGGTAAAGAGATTGTAGCGGATAGCAAGTTTTGTCAAGCATGTGGAGCGGAGGCTTCCATGGCAAGTCCAGTACCGACATCGGATCAAACGGCTTGCGAGAAAAAGGCGACGCCTTCTGGTAAATGTCGCCCTTCTGGATGTCTTATTTTTGGAATCCTTGTTTTGATAGGGATTATTGTGGCGATTATCAAAGGTGCAGCTCATACCGATAGTGCCGCTCCAGTAGCGTCAACGCCAAAGTCTTCGTCTGCCGAGAAACCGATGACATGGGCGGAGATAAAAAAGGCGAAAGCCGATCTGAATAAATCATGGGATGAAGTCAAAACAGAATTTAAAACTTCTGTCGGAGTGAATCCCGAGACAAAAGCAAAAGTAGAGCATTCAGACAGTTCGGGGAACGACGCCTCGAAAAAATCCACAGAGATTCTCAAGAGTGCGATTTATAACGGGCTCAAAGATGCAATCGTCAATGAGGCGCAAAAATCACTTTCATCAGACGAGATGAATGAGATGAAGTCTGCCGCAAAAAGTCTGCTGTCAGATGATAATCTTCGGGAATTGAAAGAGAGTAAAGACGATTTAGAAGCAGCGTTAAATGAATTGAAAAATCTTAAGATCGAATGAGGCGCTTAAATGAGTACGTGCTAAAGGCGTGAAGGGAGAGTTGAAAGAGTCATTCTCTGAATGTCTTTAGCAACGTCACTCATAAAGAATGATAGAAACTGCGAGGGAGCTTACAAAAGACATGACTTGAGTAAGTGTGGAGCCTCACTCAAAGAACTTTACCGTTCTTCTGTTGTTTCACTCCCTCGCAGTTTCTTTCTTTTTGGCGCGGATCTTTAATGTCTTATTGCTTCTCTTTTATCCTGATTGGGGCTTAAAGACGATGTTGGATTGCACATTTTAACCAGAAGGGTTGCAGATAGATGCGCGGTAAAGATTTTATTTATTTTGTCATTGGACTCATTGTGCTTTATAGCTTTTGTCAGGTGATTTACGATCAAATCACCGGAAAGGATCCGGAGAGTATTGCACGTATGGAAGAAGAGGTTGCGAAGAATGCCGAGGCGCAGAAGGTCTTTGAGAAAGAAGATGCTCGGCGGACGTTTGCGCTTAAGGAATCGCCTGTGTTGTGGAAGACGATTTCGGAACTAAAGGCGGCGATTATTGCGCAGAATAGCAAGCTGGAGAAATTAAAGAAAACGTTTGATGATTTGGGGCTCAATGCTGAGACGGATGCCGATTATCTTGAAATAAAAGGTGGTCGCGACAAAATGATATTGCGGCTTTGTGATGTGGAAGAGGAGCTTGATAAAGCCTATCTCTCCGCTGTGAAATATGAAGTCGCACAGGGGAAGGCGGAAAAGGTGGAGTTCGAGCGAAAAGCTTCGGACGATGGTCTTTCAGAAGCCTCACAATCGCGGGCAAAGTATGACGCGATGCGGAAGGCAAAGTGATTTCTAATCAAGGAGAGTTTACGATGAACAGTAAAAGCATGATGGCGATTTTAGCAATGCTCATTCTTGTCACAGGATGTTCACGCGAGGACAGTGACGAGATTGCCGAGCGGACGATGTTTGCGGCAAAAGGACTTAATGCAACACAAACGCATGCGATCCCAAATATTGTCGCAGATCAAAAGCAAAAAGAGAACATTCGGCAAAACACGCAATGGACGCCGGAAAATCAAGCTCTTCATCCCGTCGAGTACTGTCAGGCACAATTGGAAGAGCTTGATCAAATGGCGCGGAAACTACAAGTACAGTCGCATCGAATTTCTATGTCGAAAGCGGAAACACAGCGGAAACAGGTAGATGCAAAAGCGCAGAGTGAAGGATTTTTGCAACTCTTGAAAGATGCGAAAATCGCTTATCGTATTGCAGATGTTGAAGGCAAATGGCCGATGATATTTAATGGGTTTCGACTTTCAAAAGAGCGTGCGCAACAGAAGATTGTGGATGCCACGCAGTCGATTGCCTCTTTGAAGTCGTTTGTCGAGAAGAGTAAGAACACGATTGCTATTTTGGAGCGGAAATCGATAAAGATTGATACTGAACAGCGGAAGCTTATTTCGGTGAAAGAGCGACTCCAGTCAACATTGGTTGAGTTGAAGACAAAACAGGTAATCGATGGTACGAACGGCGTCTTAGATGCACTCAATGCGATTAACGATTCGATCTCATCGTTGGGAACAGATGCGTCTGATCCTTCACTTGAAGATCTCGTCATTCCTGATACTGACGCTGCCCGTGCCAAACAATTTAATGAAATTATGGCGGTAGAGTAATCTTTATCGTTACGCTATGATAAGTAAAAGCTTAAGGTTCGGCTTCTTTTGTTTGTGCATTGCTCTGATGCACGATACTCTACCTTCCAGTATTGTGCAGCCCTGTTGTAACATTCGACACGGAATGATAATATCCGAGGAGTGCAAGGAAGTAATTCAATCTGAAAAAGGAGCCCGTATGAGTACTCGATGCCGCTATTGTAATTCGACAAGCTATGGTTCTGGCTGTCCGCATAGCCCGACGCACAAGCATGAACATCGCGATGATGAGAAACATTGCGAATGGTGCGGTTCGAGTTCATATGGTTCTTGCTGTCCTCATTCGCCGACGGGGAAACATCGTCACGGTGAAGGGGCAAATAAATGTATTTGGTGTGGCTCAACGTCCAGTGGTGCCGGTTGTCCACATAGCCCGACCGGAAGACACGAGCGGTAAGAGCGTCTAGTCGCGCCTAATCTTTCTTCGTACCCAATAGTGGCTGGCGCTTCGTCGATGGATAGCGCTAGTGTAACTTTTGAAAGCATAAGAGTGGGCGCACCTTGCCAATTCCTTTTGGCGGTCTCTTGAATCGTATTTAGATTGCGACAGGGGGCTGAATTTTGTTATATAATGGCAGACAAATCTGATGAATAAGGAGCTTTTGTGATGAATGACTATTTGAAGCGCTTTATGGAGCAATTCCCGTTTGAGGGGTTGACGTATGACGATGTCACGTTGGTGACGCAATATGCTGATTTTCTGCCGGATGAGACGTCGTTGGCAACGCGTTTGACGAGCCGGCAGACGATGAATATCCCCTTTATGTCTGCGGCGATGGATACGGTCACAGAAGCTCCTATGGCAATCGCTATGGCTCTTGCGGGTGGTATCGGCGTCATTCATAAGAATCTTACGGAAGACGAGCAGGCGGCACAGGTGGCTCGAGTGAAGCATTATCTCAATGGCTTGATTGCAAAGCCTGTCTGCTTCCATGCGAATGATGATATTAAGTTTCTTCTTTCAGAAAAGAAACGCCGCAATTTGAAATTTGGCGGCTTCCCCATTTTAGATGATCAAGACCGTTTGGTGGGTATGCTCGCGGGATCGGATATTCGTTACTCGGCGGAGAAGGTTAATGAAAAACTTGCCGATGTGATGACGCGTACGGCGATTACAGGAAAGCCCGGAACAACGCTTGAAGAGGCGTATAAGCTGATGCGTGAGCATAAGATTGGGAAGTTGCCGTTGGTCGATAAGGAAGGACATCTTGCCGGTCTTTATTCGTTCACGGACGTTCAGCAGTTGATTGAGAATACGAACCCTTCGTACAATCGCGACAACAAGCATCGGTTGCGTGTTTCGGCTTCTGTTTCAGGTGGCGCGGGTGATTATCAGCGGATGGAACGCCTCGCGCAAGAAGAGGTGGATGTGATTGTGGTCGATTCTGCCCATGGTCATTCCCGTGGGATTATTGAGATGGTGAAGTGGATCGCAAAGAGCTATCCGGAGATTGATATTATCGCTGGTAATATCGCTACGGGTGAAGCGGCGATTGCGCTTCGTGATGCAGGAGCACATGCGGTCAAGGTCGGCATTGGTCCCGGATCGATTTGCACGACGCGTGTAGTTTGCGGCGTTGGAATCCCTCAATTGACGGCGATTTATAATGCCAGTAGTGCATTAAAGGGCTCCATTCCGGTGATTGGCGATGGTGGCATTAAGCTTTCGGGCGATGTCCCTAAGGCGTTGCTTGCAGGCGCGGACTGTTTGATGTTGGGCTCGGTGCTGGCAGGTACGGAAGAAAGCCCCGGAGAAAAGATTCTCAATGGCGGACGGCAGTATGTCGTTTATCGTGGAATGGGTTCGCTTGCTGCTTTGAAGAACGGTAAGGGCTCGCGTGCGCGTTACTTCCAAGATAATGAGGCGGAAGATGATTTGGTGCCGCAGGGGATTGAGGGCATGGTGCCGTATTCAGGTCCTGTGCATCGGATTATGACGCAATTTTGTGGCGGGCTTAAGAGCAGTCTTGGATATTGCGGATGTAAGACGATTGCAGAATTGCAGGAACGCGGTAAGTTTTATCGCGTGACGGCGAATGGCGTTCGTGAAGCGCATCCGCACGATGTGATGATTACCAAAGAAGCTCCTAACTACCGTACTTAAAAGGCTTTTATGGCTGTTGAACAGTCCAATACTTTCGGAAATAAAGATGCGCGTGTGATTACGCTCAAAGCTCCGGTTGCGCCTTCGTCCCGTGTTTCTGGAGTGAACGGTAAGAATGTGGAGCCACTTTTAAGTGTGCATGGACTTGATACGTGGTTCCCGATTCGCAAAGGCATTTTTGCGCGGACGGCGGGTTATGTCAAAGCGGTTAAGAATGTGAGCTTTGATATGGCGATTGGCGAGACGCTTGGCGTTGTGGGCGAATCGGGGTGTGGTAAATCGACCTTATCGCGAACGATTTTGCGTTTGGTGCCAGCACACGCAGGGACGGTACGGTTTGAAGGAAACGATGTTTTTGCGCTGAAAGGTGGCGCACTTCAACAGTATCGGCGTGATATGCAGGTCATTTTTCAAGATCCGCACGCAACATTGAATCCACGTCATTCGGTGCTGGATATTTTGACCGAGGGAATGCTGGTACATGGGCTGATTAAATCGGCGGAAGCGCAGGATGTGGCGGCGCATTTGTTGCAGGATGTAGGATTGCAACCGGATGCGATGCACCGTTATCCGCACGCGTTTTCGGGCGGACAGCGTCAACGAATTTGTATTGCGCGTGCGCTTGCGTTGCGTCCGAAAATGATTATTTGTGATGAGGCGGTGAGTGCGCTTGACCTTTCGATTCGCGCACAGGTCTTGAATTTGCTCATGGAGTTGAAACGTAAGTACGGGTTGTCTTATCTTTTCATTACGCATGATATTGGCGTTGTGGAGCATATTGCTGATAATATCATTGTCATGCATAAAGGTGAGATTGTTGAGCGAGGCCCGGCAGAGCAAGTCTTGCTTCATCCGCAAGAAGCCTATACGCAGGGGCTGATTTCCGCCGTTCCGCGTGTCGGCGGTGGATTCGTTGTAGAATAAAGACAGCGATGATTGTTTTGTAGGAGACGTTTTGACGCGTCTCCTTTTGCTTTGAACGAAAGAGGCGTGAGATGCAACACCGAGTGATTCTTGAGGTTTCGTTAAGTACGCTCTGTGCGAATTACGAAAGTATTCGTACGATGGTTGCTCCTTGTGCGGTGATGCCAGTGCTTAAGGCCAATGCGTACGGGCTGGGGGTGGAACCGATCGCACGTGCATTGGTCGCGGCAGGAGCTCCACGGATTGCGGTGGCAGAACCGTATGAGGCGTTGCATTTGGTGGAAATGGGAGTCCCTGTACAGATTTTGAGCGGGATTCTTCCCGATGAGATTGAACCGATGCTTCGTGAAGGGGTGGTGTTGCCACTGGTGTCGCTTGAAAGCGCGCGACAGATTTCGGAGGCGGCGGTTCGTCTTGGTGTTGAGGCGGTCGTGCACGTGAAGTTGGATACGGGAATGGGGCGTGCAGGGATTTTATGGCAAGAAGCGCCTGCGATCATTCGTGCGGCGGCGGCACTCCCCAACCTGCGACTTGAAGGAATCTTCACACATTTTCCGCTTGCGTATGAGAGCGGATCGGCTTTTACGAAGCTTCAAATTTCGCGTGTACGTGCGATTCTTGATGATGTTGCCACAGATGGAATTTCTTTTAAGTACATTCATGCTGCAAATTCAGATGCGATTAACAATGCACCTGAAGCGTGTCAATTGCCGTTTAATCTTGTTCGCAGTGGAATCAATCTTCACGGAGCTTTTGATGCGGCAGGATCGTTGCGGGTGCCGCTGTGCCCAGTTCTGACGATGAAAACGCGATTGGCGCAAATTCGTACACTTCCTGCCGGTACGCCGATTGGTTATGGGCATACGTATCGGGTGCGGCGAGAAATGCGCGTGGGGACGGTTTGTGCAGGCTATGCGGATGGGTTGCCTTTGGCATTGTCCAATCGCGGTTGTGTCTTGGTGCATGGACGTGCGGTGCCCATTTTGGGGCGGCTGTCGATGGACTATCTGACGGTTGACTTAGAGGATGTGCCAGAGGCACACGTGGGCGATACGGTGACATTACTCGGTCGTGAAGGCGATGTGGAAATTCAGGTGCAAGATTGGGCGAACTTGAAGGGGACGCACGCCTACGATGTGATTTGCTCTATCGGGACACGTGTTCAACGCATTTATGTCGCCTGATTTCAGTTAGGAAGAGGTCTGTAAGCGTACGTAGAGGCGCCGTTCCGTTTGAACTTGTTTTGCTTTGGTATACTTCCCCTCACACACAGAGGAATTGAGGTTATGAAATTCAAAATATCGGTACCCGCTACGAGTGCCAACGTTGGCCCCGGATTCGACGTCATGGGGATTGCTTTTGATATGTATAATCGGTTTACATTTGACACCGATTGTTCTGAACGGTTACGGATTGAAGGCTGTCTTCCGGAGTTTGCCAATCCTTCTGAAAACCTTCTTTATACGACATTTTCGCAAGTCCTTGCGCAACACGGGCGTCTGGCTCCCAATCTCAGTATTGCTTTTGATACCGATCTTCCGATTTGTAGCGGATTAGGTTCTAGTTCGACGTGTATTGTTGCCGGAGTAATGGCGGCGAATGTTGTCGGAAATCTCTCCATGGATACCGAGCAAATTTTGCGTACGGCAACCTTGATTGAAGGGCACCCCGACAACGTAGCTCCTGCCATTTTAGGTGGTTTTGTCGCTGCTATTGTGGAAGATGGACTTGTGTACTGGCACCGCTATCCTATCAACGATCGGATTAGTTTTTACGCTATGATGCCCGATGTGCGAGTGCCAACGGAAACGGCGCGTGCGGCGCTTCCGAAAACGTATGCGCTCTCGGATTGTATCTATAACTTGTCGCGCGTTCCGCTATTGCTTGAAGGAATAGAGAAGGCAGATCCACAATTGATTCGTGCCGGATGTAAAGATCGCATTCACCAAGAATATCGGTTGCAATTGATTCCGCAAGGTGCCGATGTCATGCAGTTCGCCGTCGAAAAAACGGATGCTGTCGCCGTCTATATTTCAGGTGCAGGCCCGACGATTGTTGCCGTGGTCATTGATGATGATGACGCTTTCGGGAAACAGATGGAAGCTTTTGTCTCAAGCCTTGACCTTGTGTGGACGATTCGTAAAATGCACCCGCACCGTCAAGGTGCTCAATTGAAACTATTATAACTTTTGCTATGGCGCGCATTCTTTATCTCTATGCGCAAGTTTACCGTTCGGATGGCCTTCATGCGCGGCAGACACGGCAAATGCTTGCACTTCTCGGAGCTCAAGGGCATGAGATTGACTTGCTCACGCTCCCGGGGGGAGATGCGTGGCCGCATGGTTTGATACGGGATCGTTATCTTACGGCACGTATTCCATTCTCACGTACGCTTGCACTTTACGGGTATGGAGTTCGTCGTGCGATTGCGACGCTCTTTTTAGTTTTTGCAACGATTCGCCTTTTTATGCATCGTCGCTACGATGTGATTCATTGCGCCGATCGAAGTATTCGTGTCGGTCGTATTGTCGCATGGCTTTTTGGTGCGTGCTTTATTTTTGAATGGCGCGCATCTTCGGGGCATAATCTGGCGGATTGGTTACGTCATCGAAGTAAACGGTTTTGTCGTTCCGTGGGGCTGGTTCTATCCGATGCGCCACAATCGCTTGCGCAACTTCGGACAACCGGGCTGTGTGGTCGTATTGCGGTGATACCGTTGCTTCCCTCTCCCGATATCGTTCGGTGTATGCCACCTTCTGTCCGATTGTTGGGGGAGACAGTTCCGTTTCGAGTGGTTGCGTTCTCGAATGTCAAAAATCTTTCCGACCTTCGTATTTTGATAGAGGCATTACCTGACCTTGCTTCAATCTCGGCGTTACGCGTGAAGATTGTCGGCGGCGTGCGAAGTGCGGTTGAACGTCTTCGGCAGACGTTGTCCGAGGAACGTCCTGAACTTTTATCGCAAATCACTTTCTATGGTGCTCTGCAAGGGATTGAAGACCTTAATGCCCAATTTGCGGAAGCGGATGTCGTTTTTCTTCCAATGGTGGTAGGGGTGCAACCGCCGCCGATGCTGTTGGATGCCATGATGGCACAACGGGCGATTGTTGCTATTCGTTGCCCTGCGAATGAACAGTTGCTTTCGCATGAAAATGCCACGTTGGTTCCTGCAGATGCACGCAGCCTTGCGGCTGCTTTCCTGCGTTATGTACGGGCGCCGCTTCTGTCAACAACTCACGCACAGGCCGCTGCTGAAGCCATCGATCGCGAACGGAATCCCTCTTCTTTTGCCGCCTCCCTCCGTGCGTGTTATGCCTTTGCCCTTTCGGAGAAACCGCGATAATGGAGAAGGAAACGCCTTTGAAAGTCGCCTTTTTTGCTGATACTGCTCCGCAATTTTTGGAGCGTGCGCTCAAGCAAGAAATGCAGACACGCGGCAAGCCGCTTGAACTTCTTTCGTTACCTTTTGTTTCGCCTTTAGTCGTGCAATCAGAACTTGCGGCGTTTCATCCCGATGTTGTCGTGCTATGGTTCGCCGTTGAAACGGCACAGACCCGCGGCTTTGCCGATATTGCTCAGCTGCTTTCTTTGCCTTATACCTTTCTTGTTTTCAATATGGTGACCTTTGATGACGGTGTGTGCGGAAGCCATTCTTTGGTGTACGCGCCTTCGATACGTGCGCAACAGCAAGCGTGGAATATGCGCCTCGTCGAATTGGTACGCGATCATCCGAATCTAATGCTTATGGATTTGGATCTTCTCCAATCACGATTAGGGCGAACGTCCACCTTTGACGCACGATTGTGGGAGATGGCTTCGGTGGCACTTGTTCCGGAAGTTTGCCCTGTGGTCGCACAACAGGTTGCCAATATTCTCTGTGCCACACGTGGCGTTTTGCGCAAAGTCGTTGTGGTGGATTTAGATGATACGTTGTGGACTGGAACGGTGGGTGAAGTGGGCGCAGAACACATTGATCCCTCGGCACCCGGTCGCCAACGATTTCAACGCTGGCTCAAAGCACTTGCTGCCCGTGGAATTTTGTTGGCGGTGGCTTCCAAGAATGATGCGGAGATTGCACGAAGTGCATTTTCAAATGCCGCAATGCTTCTTTCCCTAAACGACTTTTCGGCGTTTGAGGCTTCGTGGGAACATAAAGCAGTTCTTTTACAACGCATCGCCGACACCTTGCATGTGGCGTTGGATGCACTTGTTTTCTTGGATAATCTTCCAGAAGAACGTGCCGCGATACGTGAGCATTTGCCGAACGTTACGGTGCCCGAGTTGCCACAAGATCCGGCATTGTGGGTGGAATTTCTCGCTGAACAAAATATGTTTGAGACGCTGGCAATAACGGCGGACGATGCACATCGTGCAGAAATGCTCCATGCTGAAGGACAACGTAAGAACGTTTCCCTCTCGGTGTCTCCCGAACAGTACCTTGCATCGTTAAAACAGGAACTTCTTCCTGAACCGCTTTCTCCCGAGAATCGAGAACGTGTCGCGCAATTGACACAGCGCTGCAATCAATTCAATATGCGGAATACGCGCCATACTGTCGCGGATTTGGTCGAGATGGAAGGGTGGGTATACCGATTGCGTGATCGTTTTGGTGATATGGGGATTGTGAGTGCAGTACTCTTGCAGAACGGCGTGATTGAAACATGGGTATTGAGTTGTCGCGCGTTTAATCGCGGACTTGAAAAACGTATTCTTGATCATCTGAAATCGTTGGGACCTATTCATGGAGACTATCGCCCATCGGATCGTAATGGACGATGTAAAGACGTTTATCGAGAGAACGGGATCCCTTGCCATGAATGATGTACTGCTGACGGTTTTCCGCGAGACCTTACGTTTGCCGACGTTGGAATTAGTTCTCTCCGATTCGTCCGATACAATAGAGGCATGGGATTCGCTTGCTCATTTAGCGTTACTCCTCGCACTGGAACGGCGCTTCCATGTGACGTTTACTTCATCTGAAATGGTGTCCATGCGAACCGTTGCCGATATTCTTGCGATGCTGAAGGTCAAAGGAGCGCTGCCGTCATGTTAGAAACGTTTAATGGTTTGCAATTGGAGGCGATGGCGTGTGCGCTGCCGAACCGTACGGTCGAGGTGGCGTCCTTTGCAGAAAGATTTGGTGAAGAAGCGGTCGAACGGTTTCGTAGTGTGGTCGGTATTCACGCATTTCATATTGCAGATCCCGATCAAACCGCTTCCGACCTTGCAGAAGCGGCGGCACGCGCATTGATAACAGCAGGACGATTGGATCCCACGACGGTGGATCTGCTCCTCTTTGTTACGCAAACTCCCGACAGTATAGCCCCTGCGACTTCGGCACTGCTTCAACGCCGCTTGGGCTTACGTGAAGATATTTTCGCACTTGATCTCAACCTTGGATGTACCGGATTTCTTGCCGGACTTTTAACGGCTGCTCACTTTTTGCAGAATGCGGCAGTTCATCGCGTGTTACTCTTGGGCGGTGATACGTTGACGCGACAAGTGGACCCGATGGATAAAACAGTGGCAATGCTCTTTGGGGATGCCGGATTTGCTGCAGTTATAGGAAAAGAAGGCGATGCAAGATGGACAATAGCCTCTGCCACCGCCGGTTCCGATGTGATTACAATTCCTCATCATCCGCCTTTTTTCCATATGGACGGAACAGCGGTTTTCAACTTTACCGTGACGCGTGTCCCTGAACAAATTGAGCAGGTGTTAACGGCGACAGGGGATAGTCCTAAGACGATTGATTTACTTTTGCTTCATCAAGCAAATGCGTTTATTGTTCGACAAATTGCACGTATGACAGGATTCTCCGAAGCACAAACGCCCGAAGCGCTTGCACGCTACGGTAATACCTCCTGTGCGAGCCTTCCCTTGCTCCTCTGTGATCTTTCGCAAGCTGGAATGAAAGGTCTTTGCCATTCGCTTCTTTCAGCGTTTGGCGTTGGGTTGAGTTGGATTACGTGTCAAATGGACGTTGATTTCTCACGTTGTTTGCCAATTGTTTTGATTCCGCCCCATACGCACACATTACCGCAGGAGTTACAATGACAGAAGAAGAAAAGATACGCGAGCTTGCCGATATTTTGAACGTTGCTCCGAAACTGTTAACGCCTGCGACATTGCTCACGACAACACAGTGGGACTCAATGGCACTCCTTGCCTATCTTGCGTTTTTACGCTTCAAATTTAATATAATCATTCCGAACGCATCTTGTGCGACGTTTAAGACTGTTGCCGATTTGCTTGCACGTATGCCGTAAGAGGCGCACGCTGTATCGAAACTATAATTCCGTCAACGGACACT
>JAVVWU010000042.1:0-14169 GCA_036651955.1 Kiritimatiellia bacterium | reverse complement strand
AAAGCCGATAGCGGTACCATAAGCTACGAACACGCTTACGGTAGAAGCCTTCGCTTATGGCGGAGGCTTCTTTGTGTTGTGGCGGACGCACTTGTAAAAGTTGCATTCGGACATTGACGGCGGTAACGATTTCGCGCATACTACAGAGAGTTCAAGCTGTTCAATGCGTATCGCGTCTATCTTAAAGGAGTCTGTCTGATGAAACGTCTGATGATGATGCTATTCACCCTCGTGTGCGGTGTGTCGATTGGAAGTGCAGGCATGTCTGCGCTCGTTCCGCTTCCCGTTTCGGTGACGGCGAAGAAAGATGCGCCGGGAATCCAATTAACGGCAAAGAGTACCGTTATTTACGATGAACCGTTTCGTGCGGAAGCGGAATATGCCGTGGCGGAGCTGAACCGTGCGACGGGATTTGCCTTAAAGGCGGAGTCGGCAGGTTTATTTTCTTCGGTCGGGACGATTCGTTTCCGCAAAGTTTCCGGTAAAGGTCCGGAGGCGTATTTGCTGGAAGTGTCCGATGAGGGCGTCGTGATTTCAGCGACGGCACCGGCAGGCGCTTTTTACGGATTCCAAACGTTGCGGCAATTGATGATCCCCAAGATTTATTCCAAGAGCATTGTAGAGGGAGAGACGTGGACGATTCCGGCGGTGGTGATCGTGGACAGTCCGCGGATGCGTTGGCGTGGATTGATGGCGGATGAATGTCGTCATTTTATGGGCGAGGATGCCATTTACAATTTGTTGGACGTGATGGCGATTCATAAACTCAATACGCTTCATTGGCATTTGACCGACGATCAGGGATGGCGGATTGAGATTAAGAAATATCCGCAAATTGTGCTGAATGGCGCCCGTCGTGAACAGTCGGAGATGAAGCGCAATCGCAATCATGGCGATCAGACGCCTTACGGATGGTATTACTATACGCAAGATCAGATTCGTGCGATTGTGGCGTATGCGGCGGCGCGTCATATTACGATTGTTCCTGAGATTGAAATGCCGGGACATGTGATTGCGCTTCTTTCGGCGTTCCCCGATTTGTCGTGCACGGGCGGACCGTTCAAGCCGCGTTGGCAATGGGGCGTTGACCCGAACATTTTGTGCGCAGGCAACGACCGTGTCTTTCCCTTTATGGAAGATATTTTGGATGAAGTGATGGCGCTTTTCCCGTCGCAATATATTCACGTGGGCGGCGATGAGGCGCCGAAAGACCGTTGGGAGAAATGTCCGAAGTGCCAACAGCGAATCAAGTCATTGGGCTTGAAAAATACGCATCAGCTCCAATCGTGGTTTGTGCAGCATTTCGCGAACTATCTGGAAGCACATCAGCGTCATTTGATTGGATGGGATGAGATTTTGGAAGGCGGTCTGCCTCGAGGGGCGGCGGTGATGAGCTGGAATGGAACGCGCAGAGGTATTATTGCCGCGAAGGCAGGATTTGAAGTGGTAATGGCGCCGAATACGTTCCTGTATTTGGATTACAATCCGAAGCTCCCGAACGATCCGTATGAATATATCGGGAATAGCTGTACGCTTCCGCGTGTCTATTCCTTTAATCCGACCGATCAAATTCCCGAAGCGATGCACTCAAAGGTGATTGGCGTGCAGGGAAATCTGTGGTCGGAATTTATTTGGGGTCGTGAAGATTTGGAATGGAAAGCTTGGCCGCGTGGTATGGCGGTCGCTGAAATTGGCTGGACGCCGCAATCACAAAGGAAGTGGGATGAATTTGTGCCGCGTCTCTTTTTCGCCATGGAACGATTGAAAGTGCTCGGAATCAACGCTTCTCCGGCACCGACGCCTCCGCAAAAGGAGGAGCAGAAACTTCCGGCGAAATAGCTATGCTGACGAAAGCTTATGCGGCGGCGGTTCTGGGTATCGGCGCAGAGCCGGTAGAGATTGAGGTCAATGCAGTGCCCTCGGCGGAACCGCGTACGCGCGTGGTCGGCTTGCCGGATGTCGCCGTCAAGGAAAGTGTTGATCGCGTCGCGACGGCGCTAAAGAATGCGCTGTTTCGTCCTAAGAGTGCGTCGGTGACGATCAATCTCGCACCGGCGGATTTGAAAAAAGAAGGACCGGTTTACGATTTGCCGATTGCGTTGGCGTGGTTGGCGGCGAGTGGGACGGTGGCGTTGCCACTGCTCGAACGCATTCCTGTTTTAGGCGAATTGGCATTGAGTGGCGATGTGCGCCGCGTGCGCGGGATTTTGCCGGTGACGTTGGCATTGCGTGCGCGCGGATTTAAGGCGTTGATGGTGCCCGCGGACAATGCCGATGAAGCGGCACTGGTCGATGGTATTGATATTTTTCCGGTGAAAACGTTGCGCGAGGCGGTGGAGATACTCTCGGGCAAGACGGTCGGTGTGCCGCACGTGGTGAATCGTGGCGCGTTGCTCGGCGATACAGACGCGGTGGAAGATTTCGCCGATATCAAAGGGCAACAGGCGGCGCGACGCGCGCTGGAAGTCGCCGTCAGTGGCGGTCACAATCTACTGATGGTCGGCAGTCCGGGGTCGGGCAAAACAATGTTGGCACGGCGCATTCCTTCGATTTTGCCACCGTTGACGTTGGAAGAAGCGCTTGAAGCGACGGCGATTCATTCGGTCGCCGGAACGCTTAAAGGATTCTTTGTGAATCGGCGCCCCTTTCGTGCGCCACATCATACGATTTCAGATGCGGGGCTGATTGGCGGCGGTGTACATCCTTCGCCCGGCGAGGTGTCGTTGGCACATCGTGGCGTCCTTTTTTTGGACGAGCTTCCGGAGTTTCACCGTAACGTTTTAGAGGTTTTACGTCAACCGTTAGAAGATGGCGCGGTCACGATTGCGCGGACATCGGGGACGCTCACCTTCCCTTCCGATTTTATGCTCGTGGCAGCCATGAATCCTTGCCCTTGCGGTTTCTCCGGAGACCCTAAACGCGAATGCCGCTGCACGGAGCAGGCGATTCGTCGCTATCGGGCGAAGATATCCGGTCCGCTCTTGGATCGTATCGACATTCATATTGACGTTCCTGCCGTTCCTTACGAAGCGTTGGCGCAGCGTGGTGTGGCGGAGTCTTCTGCGGCGATTCGTGCGCGTGTGTTGCGCGTCCGTGCCGTTCAAGCGGAACGTTATCGCGCGCTGCCGAACGTTCTTTGCAACGCCGATTTGCCGGCGGGGAAGATTCAGCAGTTCTGCGCGCTTGCACCGGAAGCGGAAGCGACGTTGAAAATGGCGATGGACGAATTGAATTTCACGGCGCGTGCCTATACGCGCATTTTGAGAGTGGCTCGTACGATTGCCGATATGGAGGGAAGCGAAACGATTGCGCAGCAACATTTGTTTGAGGCGATTCAATATCGTTCCCTCGACCGCACGTTATGGTAGCCTTAGAACTTATGAAAGGGATGTATGAACGACTGTCTTTTCTGTAAAATTATCAAAGGCGAGATTCCCTCGTATAAAATCTTTGAGGATGAACACGCCTACGCCTTTTTGGATCTTCATCCAATTGAACGCGGTCACGTCTTGATGGTGCCTAAATTCCATGCGGAGCAACTGTTTCGCTTGCCGCCCGAAGAGCTTGCCAGTGTGATGCCGGCGGTTCAACGCGTGGCAACGCTGTTGAAAGCACGCCTCCATTGCGATGGTTTAGCCCTTTGCCAATTCAATGGCGAAGCGGCGGGGCAAACGGTCGGGCACGTTCATTTTCATTTGATTCCGCGTTATTCGGGTCGTTCGGCAGGATGGGAACCGATGGAGCCGCCGCCCACGCATGAAACGTTGATGGCGTTACAACAAGAAATTCTCGGATAGGGCATTGCGAGGAACGCTCGCTTCGCTTATACTATTGCACATAACTCTGTGGCGAATGTGCCGCAGAAGACTAAGGAGAGTGTCAGATGGCATACAAGATTACTGATAAGTGCGTGAACTGCGGAACTTGTGCTGGTGAGTGCCCCGTTGAGGCCATTTCTGCCGGCGAGACGACGTACGTGATTGATGCAGATAAGTGCGTGAGCTGCGGAACTTGTGCTGGCGTTTGCGCCATGGAAGCGATTGTCCAGGACTGAGTAAGCGAGTGGTTGGACGTGAGGAGTCAGAAGCTCCTTCTGCTTCGGCGCGCGAACGATTGACGCTCTGTGCGATGTGGGCAAGCCTTCTGATTCCAAACGCCATCTTCTTCTACTCTACATGGACACATTAACTGTCTTTTATCTTACCGACGCGCCAGAAGCCACGCCTGCAATGTTGCAGGACATGGAATATGAGTTGTCGGATACGTTCCGGGCATTCTGTCGGGAACGTTTTACATTTGAAGATCCGTTGGATTATCCGGCGCTCCGTCTGATTGCGGTGCGGACGCTGTGTGAACTCGACATTGCGCTCTTTCATGCGCCTGATGAACGTCACTTCCTTTCGGTCGATGCGCGGCACTGCTGCCTCTTTATGCTCGATGATGAACTTTCCGGCCGCCCGCTGTTCAACTATCGACTGGACAGCTTGCCACTCTCTGATTGGTTTCTGACCTACTTCCCTGCAATCCCCAAAATTCTCGTCACACGTCCCGGGCATGAAAAGCTCCATTTGCCTTCACGCCGCTGGACGCAAAAACCGTTTTCCCTCTTTGAAAATGCCGCCAGTAACCACGAACGTCTCGGGCACCTTTTTGCCTCGTTCTGGTTGCCACGCTTTTGGGATGCGCTGCGGCAATATGTGCGGATCAAAGCCGGAACGAACTGGCATACGCCGGGGCATAATGGCGGTAACGCCTTTGAACGTTCCGCCTTCTTGCACGGATTTCATGACGCCTTCTCTTCAATGATTTTCCGCACAGACCTTTCGGTGTCGGTCGAATCGCTCGGCGATCTCTCGACACCCGAGGGGCATACGCCGCTGTCCGAAGCGCAGCGCCTCACCTCTGAAATTTTCGGCACCGCACAAAGTTGTTTTGTGACCAATGGCACCAGTACGTCCAATAAAGCGATGCTGATGACGTTGCTGCGTCCCGGTGAAACAGTACTGCTGGATCGCAACTGCCATAAATCTGTTCATCACGCCGTTGTGATGTCGGGCGCCGTGCCGCGTTACTTGCCGGCGCATTTCAATGCCACTCTCGGCGTCTGGGGACCGATCGCATTGGACGATCTGAAAACGGAACTCGATCGCGCCCAAGCGCTTCCAGAACATCGCCGCCCCAAAATGCTCGTGATTACCACCTGTACCTATGAAGGCATTCTTTATCCGGTATGGGAGATTGGGCGCCTCTGTGAAGAGGCAGGATTGCTCTTTTATGCCGATGAAGCGTGGGCGCCGTATCTCGCCTTTCATCCATTCTATACGCGAACGTTGACCGATGGACGGCAAGTGCGTTACAACGCGGTCAACGAATTAGGCGGTGCACATTTTGCCGTGCAGTCAACGCACAAAGCGCTTGCCGCCTTTTCGCAAGCGTCGATGATTCACGTGTCGAACCGTTTCAAAGCGTTACTGGAAACGGACAATCGCAAACAGTTCCGCTGGCTTCGTAAACGCTTTCACTTGCACGATCATGGCTCCTATGAAAAGTTTTCCCATGACCTGCACGAAGTGTTGCGTTACTGGCATTCCACCTCGCCGCACTATCCGACGCTTGCCACGCTTGACATGGCGGGCATTCAGATGCGATTGGAAGGGTTGAATATCATTGAACAGCGTCTCCATTGGGTCGCGGAATTTCAGGCGCGCGTGGCGACAATGGTCGGGCGCCCCATTCACGAATGTTTTGCCGGACTGCGAACGATTACCGATGGCGATCCGCATTGGAAAGAAGATGGCTATCTGCATGATCCGCTCAAGATGATGTTGACCTTCCGCACCGTGGAGAGTTGCGCGAGCTTCCGCAAGCTGCTGTTGGGGTCGCATATTCAGTGGGAAAAATCAACGCCTGTCACGATTCTGTTTTTGGTTACTGCCGGCACCGTTAAAGAACATTTTGACTATCTTTACCGTTGTATTCGCCAAATGCAAGACGTGATTGGTTTACCCGAAGGCACGCGCGATTCTTCGTTGCTCGAAGGAGCCGTTGCCGGTCAGCCGGCAGTTCTTCCGCGTGATGCCGCGCTCTGTGACGGCGAACTGCTTCCGCTGGATGAATGCGAAGGGCGTATCTGCTCGCAACTGCTCGTGCCGTATCCGCCCGGCATACCGGTCTTTATTCCGGGGCTGATCGTGACACGCGCGATGATAGAACTCATTAAAGATGTGATTGAACGCGAAGGCACCGATGCCGTCCATGGACTTTTCGTGCGCGGTAAACGTCTTTTTGTGGAAGTGCTCAACCGCGACGAAGAGCATCGTGTCCACCATCTTTAAGCTTCCAACTTCTTATTGTTACCAAAATGTCAAAATAAGCTTTTATTTCTAGCTTAATTGTATCTTTTGTAATAAAGCTATTATTTTCAATCTATTAAGCTGTCACATTAAGGAATAGAAGGCGCTTAATTGCCGCTTTTGATGCTTAAAATACGCCAAAGTGAGCCTCTTTCGCTCCTTTTGACGTCTTTGCGCTTCTTATTTTTACCTTTTGGTAACAATAGATGTTTTCTCGCCACTTATTTGTTACACTAGCGGCGCAACGAAGGAGTTTTATGGGCAAGCTTAATTATTATGCGGAGCAGTCGCAACAGCTTATCAATCGTTTGCGCGTTGAAAATACGTGGTGGAGCACATCGTGCGTGGCGGAAGATATACGTCAGATGACGCATCGGCTTTACCTTGATTCATTTTATTCACAAGTTTCAGATCTTTCTCTTCGGCGTGCCGTGATTCTTATGGGACCGCGCCGTGTGGGGAAAACGGTTCTTATTTTCCATACGATTGAACGGCTCATTGAAAATCACGTATCACCACAAAAGATTCTTTATGTTTCGATTGAGAACCCGATTTATACGCACGTATCACTTGATCGGCTTTTTGATTTGGCACGTGAAGCCGTTGGTAAAAAAGAGGAAAGTACCGGATTTTACGTTTTCTTTGATGAGATTCAATCGTTGAAAGAGTGGGAACTTCATTTGAAGTCGCTGGTGGATACTTACCGTCAGTGCAAGTTTATAGCGTCAGGCTCTGCGGCGGCAGCATTAAAGACCAAGAGTGAAGAGAGTGGAGCGGGGCGCTTTACTGATTTTCTTCTTCCGCCATTGACGTTCTGCGAGTATATTCATCTGAAAAAGTTGGAGGCATTGATTCAACCGGCAGAATGTCCGTGGGGTGACCGTCATATTGCCTGCCATACAACGTTTGACCCGTTAACACTGAATGCGCACTTTCTGAATTATATGAATTATGGTGGCTATCCGGAGGTCATCTTTTCGGAACGTATTCAAGCCGATCCGGGGCGTTATATTCGCAATGATATTGTTGATAAAGTTCTTTTGCGCGATCTTCCCAGTCTCTATGGCATTACCGATGTACAGGAGTTGAATGCCTTCTTTGCATTTTTGGTTTATCATTCGGGATATGAACTGTCGTATGAGAATCTTTCGGAAGGTTCGGGTGTTCGCAAAGAAGCGATTAAACAATATCTCACCTATCTTGAAGCGGCTTTTCTTATTCGGATTATTCATCGGATTGATCTCTCTGCAAAACGTTTTCAACGGGTGACGCGATTCAAAGTTTATCTGACGAATCCGGCACTCTACTGTGCGCTTTTTCAGCCACTGAAAGTGGACGATGATGTCTTTGGAAGTATGGTTGAAACGACCGTTCTTACGCAATTCTTCCCCTATGAACGCGCACCGTTGGGATATGCGAATTGGAAAATGGGAAGGAGCCAAGGTGAGGTGGATATTGTCGCAATTGATCCGCAGAAACTTTCACCTTTATGGGCGACAGAGATTAAGTGGAGTGATCGCTTTGTTGATCACCCGGGCGAACTTCAATCGCTCTTGCATTTTATGGAGGTCAACGCGTTGCCGGAAGCGATTGTGACCACGCTTTCAAAAACACAGCAATGCACGCTTCAACGTGTGAAGCTTCATTTTATTCCGACCGCAGTCTATGCGTATACAATCGGTTGGAATAGTCTCCACGGCACCGATTCGTGCGTCGGACTATAAGGAATCTACTATGTCTACACCGTTGCTTCATCCGCCAAAAGTCGCACTCTTTGATATGGATGGTACGCTCGTGGATAGTGAACGCGTGTGGTCGGAAGCACTGTCGCTTGTCTTTGAGGAATTGGGCGAGACGCAGACGGCGCGGCGATTGATGGATGTGACGTATGGCTTGGCTTGGCCCGATGCGTATGCGGCGTTGCGCGAACATTTCCCGAAGGCGGTTTACGGCTATTCGCAGCAACGGCTCGGGCACGCGCTCTGTGTGAAATTTGATGCGCTGTTCGCCGTGGCACCGCCGGCGATTCCTTCGGCGATTGCATTGTTGCGCCGTTGTCGCGCGGCAGGCATTCGCTGTGGCATTGTTTCGGGAAGTCCACGGGCAACGATTGAGGCGAATTTACGCGCACTGAACTTGACTGAGAGTTTTGATTTGGTGCGCACCGTTCCGAGTGATGATATGCCACGCGGTAAACCGTTCCCCGATGGTTATCTGCTGGCGTTGAAACGGTTTGGCATTTCAGCTTCCGAGGCGGTGGCGTTTGAAGATTCGCGTGTCGGATCGACGTCGGCGGTGGCGGCAGGAATCCGGACGTATGTTTGTCCGCCGCCTTCTTCCGCGCCACGGCAGGACTATCCAGCCATGGCGTGTCGCGTGACGTCGTGGGATGAGATCACCTTTTAATTTATTCGTGTAACGTACCAGCAAAAAAGAAGCTGCTCTGTTAGAATGTGCGCCCATGGAGATTCGTAATTGGAATGAAATTTATGCTGCGGCAATGATTCTTTGGGATGAGTGAGGCTCTCTCCTTGTTTTTGGGCGCTCGCCCTCACTTCTAGCCCGTAGGTATTTTAATGAAAAAAGGTTCTTTCTCGGAATGCATGACGATTGCATGGCCGTTGGTTTTGGCAATGGCAAGCAGTGCCTTGATGATGTTTGCAGATCGATTGTTTCTGGCGCGTTATAGTGCGGTGAGCATTCAGGCGGCACTGCCGGCGGGGTTGATTGCGTTTACCGTCTTGGCGTTTCTGCAAAGTGTGGTGGCGTACAGCGGGACGTTTGTCGCGCAATATGACGGAGCGGGACATCGTGCGGCAACGGCTCGGGCGATGGGGCAAGGCGTTTGGCTCGCCGTGCTTTGCGTGCCGATTCTATTGGCGACACTGCCCTTGGGTTGGTTTTTCTTCGATCTGGCAGGACACGCGCCGGCGGTGGCAAGTGAAGAGAAGTCGTACTACTTGACGCTGGTTATTGCCAATCTTGCCATTCCCTTTGTGGCGGCGCTGTCGGGATTTTTCACCGGACGTGGCTTTACAGTCTTGGTGATGGTGGCGAATATCATTGGCAACGTGACGAACGTAGTGTTGGATCCGTTCTTTATTTGGGGCTGGTGCGGTTTGCCGGAGATGGGCATTGTCGGCGCCGGTGTGGCGACGGCAATCGGGCAATTCTTGATTTTGGCGATTCTTGCGGTGGCAATGTTTCGCGAACCGCAGTTGTCCTCTAAGCAGAAACGAAAGGTGGCGTTTGTCTGGAAAACGCCACTGCTCTTGCGGATTGTCGGCTATGGGCTTCCTGCCGGCGGACATGTGCTTCTCGACGTTCTGACGTTTACAATCTTTGTCTTTATCACCGGACGACTGGATGCGTTGAGCTTCTCGGCGAGTAATATTGCGCTTTCAATCAATCAGTTGATTTTCGCTCCTCTGCTCGGTATCGGTATGGCGGCAACGATTTTGGTCGGGCAATATCAAGGTGCCGGCGATACAGACGCGGCGGCACGTTCCGGACGGCGTTGCGTCTTGATCGGGTGGATGTATATCACGGTAGTATCAATTGTTTTGATTGTCTTTGCTGCGCCGATTATTCGCCTGTTTTATCCACATCAGGCACCGTTTGAATTTGAGGCGTACCGTTCACTGTGTACAACGCTGATGATTATTTTTCTCGCGTGGGCATGGATTGATGCCGTTAACGTCATTCTTGGCGGTGCGCTCAAAGGTGCCGGCGATACACGTTTCGTTATGCTCTTTGTTGCCGGAACAGAGCTCTTTTTGTGGATGCCGATCCTCTTTTGGTTCTACTTGCAAGATTTTGGGATTGTCGCGCTGTGGTTGACGATGCCGGGCTATGTCGCCGTCGCCGGCGTTGGACTGGGACTGCGCTTTATCTTCGGCAAGTGGAAGAAAATTAAAATGGTCTAAACAAAAGCTCCGCCACTCGTAAGAGGGCGGAGCTTCACATGAGAACTGAGAGCGTCTTAGTCCTCTTCTTCGGCGTAGTTAATGAAGGCACGGAAGTACGCTTGCGGAACGCCACAGACGGGGCAGAACTTCGGCGCTTCTGCACCGGCGGTCGTATAGCCGCACGCAATACATTCCCACATCGTCTCGTCATCCGTTGAGGAGAAGAATCCTTTGTCCAATTTTGCAACAAAGGCTTTGTAGCGATTCTCGTGATGAATCTCTACCTTGGCAATCATACGGAAAAGGGCGGCAATACTCTTGAAGCCTTCCTTATCGGCAATCTTGGCAAAGTCGGGATACATCGTGACGTGTTCGTAATTTTCACCGGCGGCGGCATCGAGCAAATTCTGACGCGTCGTGCCGATGACACCGGCAGGATACGCCGCATCGCCTAACGTTAATCCGTCGTGCGTCTCAAGACAGGCGAAAAGACGCGTCGCGTGCGCTTTTTCCTGCTCTGCGGTTTCAATGAAAATATCACGAATTTGGAAGAAGCCATCTTCTTCCGCCTTCTGTGCATAAATCGTATAGCGCATCCGCGCTTGCGATTCTCCGGCAAACGCCTTGAGCAAACATTTCTCGGTTTCTGTTCCGCGAATCGATTTGCCACTCTTATTGAGTGCCGATTTGTCTGTAGTGGTTGCCGTTGTCGGAATGGCGACTGCCATCCCCGGAGCGGCAATACCGACCGACGCCAGTGCGCCAAACTTCAACATAGAACGACGATTAAACATATGCTTTCCTTTCGATGAGAGGCTTACACGCCCAAATCTTTGGCGCGTGAAGCGTAAGAAGTGTGCAAATACTGGACTGACTTCGCGCTCAAAGGCGCACCGTAAAACTCTTTGTAGAGTGCTTGAATTTCCTTATTCTCGTGGCAGAGACGCAAGGTCTTGTCGTCATCTTCACGATAGAGACTGTCAATACGCGCCTGACGCATTTTCTTGGTGACGTAAGGTGCCGACTTTGCGCGCGGCTGTCCGCCGCCGCCGATACATCCGCCTTCGCACGCCATCACTTCGATGAACGTTGCCTTGAGCGAACCGTCTTTCACCTGCGGAATAATCTTGCGGACATTCGCCAGTCCGTGTACGACGACAACCGTAATGGGAAGCCCCGGCGCCAATTCCAACGTCGCCTGTTTTGCAATGGGCTTCTTGCCTTTGAGCCCTTTCACCGTTAATCCGCGAACCGGTTCAAACGCCAAAAGATTCGCTGGCGGATTCTTCTTATTGACCATCCAATACGCTGTGCGCAATGCGGCTTCCATTACGCCGCCGGTATTACCGAAGATGTTACCGCCACCTGAACTTTCGCCCATCAGCTGATCGTATTTCGACGGCTTGAGCGTATCAAAGGCGACGTGTTCATTTCGCATCCACAGCGCCAATTCACGCGTGGTAATGACGGCATCCATATCACGGAAGCCCGACGCCTTCATTTCCGGACGGCGGATTTCAAACTTCTTTGCCGTGCACGGCGTCAGCGCGACGTTGAAAATCTTCGCCGGATCGATGCCCATCTTCTGCGCGAAATACGTCTTAATCGTTGGACCTTGCATTCCGATTGGAGACTTTGCACTCGAGACGTGCGGCAACATTTCCGGATAAAACGTTTCACAGAACTTCACCCACGCCGGGCAACAGCTTGTGAACTGCGGCAACGGACGATCTTTTGTTGTCACGCGCCGAACCAGCTCCGCCGCCTCTTCCATAATGGTCAAATCTGCCGCGAAGCACGTATCCAGCACATAATCGGCGCCGACCGCGCGCAATGCCGCGACCATTTCGCCCTCGCAGAACGTGCCGGGCTTCGCGCCAAATTCTTCCGCCAGTGCCACGCGAACCGACGGCGAAGTTGAAACGACCACAATCATTCCTGCCGCTTTCGCCGCCTTCACCGCCTGCCACTCCGGCTTGTTCGTCAAAGCGCCGCCTTCGCAAACGGACGTACATTGACCGCAATGCACACAAATCGGTACATCGCCTGTCTTTGCGAGATCGTAAAAACCGTTGACGGAAATCATCCGCTTACAGACACTCTTACACGCTCCGCACTGGACACACTTTGCCGCATCAAAAGCGACTGCCGGATTGTCCACTGCCATTGGTACGCGAATATCGACGAGCGAATAGCTTGAAGCGCCTGCCGCCCGAAGTCCGCCCGGCAATACGGTCAAGACGCCGACCGCGCCCATCATCTTCAACCAACTGCGACGACTTGTATTCATTGATTCCATAAGAGACTCCTTACAAATAGACTGCTAACATTGTACGCCGCCTGCTCAATAATTGCAACAATTACAAATGTGCGCGAACGCACGCGTCTACGCGGCGGCAGGCACGTCGCGCCACCGGCGCCATAAGCCCTTCGCGCTACAGCGCGTAGTGGAGTGCGGCTCTCGCCGTCGAGTGTGTGCGTGGGCGCTCTGTAAAAAAGTTGACGGGGGGGGGTAACTATAGTAGTTTATTCACATTCAGAGCGGCGTGCGCTCTTCTGTACGATAGCGAAAGGGCAAGAAATGAAAATGAAAATGCTGTTATTACACTCCCTCTGTGTGGGACTTTGTCTCTGTGGTGTCAGCGCCCGTGCGACACTGACGCAAGTCAATGCAAATACGACGGTGACGACCGCTACACCAACGGAGGAGGGATGGGCAATCTCCGAAGGCGCAGCCTTACAATTTACGCATAACGGGACAGTCACTCTTACGGGGAAAAAGATTGAAGTTGTTTCGTCGGGAGCGGCGTCAGACTTTGCTGCGATTTCTCAGGCACCTTCAGGTTCCGTTCAAACGCCGTTTACGCTGACGGAGGTTGTGCTTTCCGGATCGGGCAATTTTGCGATTGTCGGAGCAGAGGGCAATGGAGGTACTCCTCCTCCGTCTCTTTTAGTAACGCTTAATGTGGCGTCAAGCTCTTTTCAAGGCAACCTCTATGTCGCAAACAATTGGAATAATGCTTGCGAAACGTCATTGGGTGGTGTCAACCTTTCCGGTGCCGTCTTTTGCTACGCTTCGACTTACACAGGCACAAATCCGCCACGTTCAGGTAGTTGGATGGGTCGGTCAAATGATGCTTTGAAGTTGACGGGAGATACCACGCTCTCGGGCGTCCACGGTTCCTATTTCAAGGATCATATCAAGTCCAACGACGCAACAGCACGTGTGCTGACGTTGACGCGGGCGGAGGCGCCGACCGTCTGCCCCGTATTTGCCGGAACGGTTGAAAATACGCTTTCTAAAGTGATCGTATCAGGTGCGGCGAAGCAAGAATTTTCCGGCATTTTTAATGCGGCGCTGTTGGAGGTGAGTGACACGGCAACGGCGATTTTTAAGAAAGTGCCGGCATTGACCGTGACAGCGACGACGGCGAAGATTGCGCCTTCCGCAGGGAGTGTAATGGAAGTCACCGGAGCGTTGACGCTCCCCGGTAGTAGCAGCACCGCGGTGCCGATTGATTTCACCGGAATTACTGTTTCCAGCGATTTTGTTCCACTTTTACGTACATCCCTCGCCGGATTGACGTGCAGTACTGCGCTACCGGAGGGCACCATGTGGGTGGATGTCCCCGAAGGGGCGACACACATTTATGGACTTTTGCCCACGGCGAATGTTTATACCGCTACGGTGAGTACTGATTGTACGTGGGAGTCGTTGAATTGGACATATTCAGGTGGCACCGTTACTTCCGCCAGCTTACCCACGACCGCAGTGCTTCAAATGAATGTGACGGGAACGCCGACGATTACGGTGAGCGCGCCAGCGGTCAAAGTGGTTTCAATGGTGCTTTCAGCTCCAGTTACATTTGCTTACAATGGAGCGATTCCTGCAACGACGTTTGAGAGCG
>JAVVWU010000041.1:0-14224 GCA_036651955.1 Kiritimatiellia bacterium | reverse complement strand
AAGATTGTTTTGTTTTTCAGGAAAACGAGCCTTTGGATATAATTAAACTCGGTCTTGTGGCAGTATTTCCAACGTTTTTTTCATGTAGTAGTTTCTTGTTTTTCCTAAGTGTATTTCGTAGGAAATATGAACCATATTTGCTGTCTTGGTGTGTTCTTTTATGCATAATAGGGAATATTGGATTGTTAACATTAGCAGAGTCTAGTTCTCGATACGGTTGGTTGCTTTATCAGATTTGGGGTATATACGGAGCCGTATTCGTCGGCAGTATTATTTTGGGACGAGATGCCACGCGTTTGAATTCTTGTGGTTCGCCTAAAGCGTGAGAGTGGAATTTACAGGTGCGGGATTCGCGAAAGTTCAGCAACGCTTTTAATGTTATACTTTTGCCATGAATAATGAAGAGCAACTGCTTGAATTGATTCGGCGGACGGCGTGTGAGCTTCCTGCCGATGTGCTTATGGCGTTGAAAATGGCTCAAGGCATTGAAACAGAGCCTTCTCCGTGTGCTGTTTTTGATGCGCTTTGCGAAAATTGTACGTTGGCGAAGAAGTTGTCGTCTCCTTTATGTCAGGATACGGGGACGTTGACTTTCTTTTGGCGTGTACCGATTGGAACGGCAACGGGTGCTCTGATGGCGTGTGCGGCGTGTGCGGTGGCACGTGCAACTACGCTTGGATATTTACGTAAAAATACAATTGATGCGTTAACAGGGGCATCGGTGGATTCCAATGTGGCTTTGGGGATTCCTGTTCATCATTTTGAAGAAGCGGAAATCGCCGCCGTCGAGGTTACGCTCTTACTCAAGGGTGGAGGCAGTGAGAATATGAGCTGCCAATATTCTTTGCCGGATGAACGTTTGGGCGCAGGGCGTGATTTGTCCGGTGTTCGTGCGTGTGTACTGGATGCGGTTAATCGGATTCAAGGGCAAGGTTGTGCGCCGGGGATTCTCGGGATTTGTATTGGTGCGGATCGTGCGGAAGGATATGCGGTCGCGAAACAGCAACTCTTGCGCACATTGGATGACTCTTCGCCACATCCGCAACTTGCAGCGCTTGAGCGGACGTTGATGACGGAGGCGAATTCATTGCGGATTGGTCCGATGGGATTGGGCGGGAACACAACGTTGTTGGGCGTTAAATGTGCTGCACGGACGCGACTGCCTGCTTCGTTCTTTGTTTCGATTGCTTATTGTTGTTGGGCTTGCCGACGTCAAACCATTACGCTCCTTTAGCCTTTGTGCGCGAATGATTTGATAGACTATCGGTATGGATTTTTCTCTCTCTACTTCTTATTTTGCTAGACAGGAACTTTCGCCAAAGCAAATGGCGAAAGTGGTGCGTGAGCTTGGTTTTACTGCGGTGGAATTAGGATATTTCGTTTGCGAGATGGAGCTGGACGAATGGGAGAAGGCGCTTGCAGCGGAGTCTTTAACGGTTTCCAGTGTGCACGCTTTTTGTCCCATGTCATTAGAGATGCCGCAATTAGGCCCAGAGATTTTCAGTCTTGCAGCGCAAGAGGAGTGGGAACGACAAGCGGCGTGTAAGGCTCTTTTGCGGACGCTCGCGTGTGCTGTCCGATTTTCAGCACGTGCGGTGGTTATCCATGGCGGACGTGTGGAACTACGCGAGCCGCGTCGCTTTTTACTCGGTAGTAAATATTATCATTCTCGATTGGAGGCGGCTTATTGTTCTTGTCCAGAAACGTTGGATGAGGCGTTGATTGCGTATGAACAGGGGCTTCGTAAGAAACAGGCGACCGTGTGTAAAGACGCACTGATTCGTTCGCTCACGGAGATCTTACCGCACTTTGAATCACAAGGGATTGCGTTGGCATTTGAAAATCTTCCCGGATTAGAAGCATTCCCCGATCCTGCGGAGCTTTTGGATCTTCGGAAACAGTTCCCGTTATCATGCCTGTCGGCGTGGTATGACATTGGGCATGGGGAACGAAAACAACGTGTAGGGGATTGGTCGATTGCGGAAACGTTGCGTTTGACTGAGGCCATGACGGTCGGCGTACATATTCATGATGTCAGTGGATTAAGACAAGATCACTGTGCGCCGGGAGAAGGTTCGATTGATTTTAAGGCGTTAGTGCCATTGTTGTCGAAGCCTAATCTTCTTCGTGTATTTGAACCAGCACCTTCGGTCACACGGGAGGCTTTGCGCAAAGGGTTGTTGCAAATTCAGAGGATGCTCGCGTAATCATGTTTGCACAGGTCGCAATTGAGCACGTTCCCGATCAACTCTTTACCTATCTTATTCCAGAGGGCATGGAGGTCAAGGTGGGTCAACGTGTCACGGTGCCGTGGCGGCGCGTCTATCATCAAGGATATGTAATTGCATTAGACGAGACGTCGCCCTATGTCCCGAAGCCAACATCAACGGTTGAGCAAGGGCATCTATTTGCTGAATGTGCCACGATTAAAGGGATTAAGTCCGTATATGCGGTGGACGATCCTATCCCTTATTTTTCAGAAAAGACAATTCGCCTTTTGCGTTGGATGGCGGATTACTACTCGGTTGGGTTTACGCTTGCATTGCGAAGCGCATTGCCTGCACCTGTTCGTGAAGGACGTAGTCAGGCGTTGGAAGTGTACATGGTCGTGCCCATTCTTCCACCGCCGCCCCATTTACCGCTGCTTTCCAAACGGCAACAGACGTTGTATGAGAATATTGTTCGTGTGGATGGCGGACGTTTGACGCAACTTTGCGAGGAGTTTAAGACGACGGCGGCAACGGTACGCAAATTGGTTTCTGCCGGTTATATAACTTGCGAGCGTACCGTTATTGGGCGTAATCCGATGGCGGGACGCCGTATTCTTCCCGATGCTCCAAAACTGCTCATGCCAGAACAGGCGGCAGCGTTAAAAGAAATTCTTTCGGCAAAACTTCCTGTATTACTTTTTGGAGTTACCGGTTCAGGTAAGACGGAAGTTTATATGCAGGCTATTTCCAAGACGTTGGAAGAGGGGCGAAGTGCGATTGTGTTAGTGCCGGAAATAGCACTGACACCGCAAACCGTCAATCGATTTTCCGCGCGGTTTGGAAAGATTGTTGCGGTATTGCATAGCTCTTTGAGTGATGGCGAACGGCACGATGAATGGCATCGACTGCGTCGTGGAGAAGCACGGGTCGTTGTGGGACCGCGGTCTGCCGTTTTTGCACCTGTTCAAAATTTGGGACTCCTCATTGTTGATGAGGAACACGATTCTGGCTATAAACAAGATGAGGCACCGCGTTATTCGGCGCGTGATGTTGCTGTCGTAAGATCGGGATTGGAAGGTGCGCGCTGTGTCTTAGGGTCTGCGACGCCGTCACTTGAAAGTTGGTTGAATGCGACCGCACGCAAGAAATACTATTTAGTACAGATGCCCAGTCGTGTAGAGAACCGTCCGCCACCATCGGTGACGACGGTGGATATGCGCTCTGCGGCGCTCCCCGGAGAACCCATTCCCATCTTTTCAAAACCGTTGATTGAGGCGATGAAAGTCCGACTTTTGCGCGGTGAACAGATGATCCTTTTCCTTAATCGTCGCGGATATGCACCGACTGTTCAATGCCCCAAGTGTGGTTTTGTGATGAATTGCGAACGGTGTAGTTCCAAGTTGACCTATCACTCCAAGGACGATACGTTGCGCTGTCATCTCTGTGGCGCGTGGCAACGTCCTCCGACGCGTTGCCCACAATGTGGCGATCCCGGCTTTAAGTATAGCGGGTTTGGCACTCAACGCGTTGAAGCGGCACTTGCAAAGATTCTGCCGAAGGCTCGTATTATTCGGATGGATGCGGATGCGACTTCTCGACGTCATAGTCACGATGAACTTCTCTCCGCCTTCCGTGCAAAAGAAGCCGATATTCTTTTGGGAACACAGATGATTGCCAAAGGGCTGGACTTTCCGAATGTGACGCTGGTTGGCATTTTAGCCGCCGACCGTTCGCTGAATATTTCGTACGACTTTCGTGCCGCCGAACGTACGTTTCAATTGATTGCTCAAGTTTCAGGACGTGCGGGGAGAGGTGAACTTTTGGGAGAAGTCTTTGTTCAAACGTTTTCACCTGAACATCCTGCAATCATTGCCGCTTCACGTGGACAATACGAAGCCTTTGCAACAGAAGAACTGATTGAAAGAAAAGCGAATGGATTACCTCCGTATCGTAAACTTGCATGCTTAACGTTTATCGGCATTGATGAGAAAGTTGTGACAGAAGCGGCTCAAGCCGCTTGTACCGCACTCTCGGCGTGCCGCGGGCTGGAAGTCTCACCGGCAATGCCTGCACCGCTTGAACGGAAAGAAGATGCGTGGCGGTGGCAAATCCTTGTTCGTGCAGAGGCCTCAAAAGCTATTGCTGCCGCATGTGACCATTTGTTCTCACGTGAAACGCGCGTACAGAAAGAGCTGCGTATCATTATTGATATTGACGCTGTTTATCTTTCATAGAAGAGTGCTGTGGCGGCACTAGCGATTAGAGACGGTGGAGACGCGCTTCAATAAAATCGAGACATCGATCGGCAGAGCTTTCGTTGATTTTCACCTGTGTATATCCGCGAAGAGGTGCGTGATTCAGTTTCGTGAAACAGGTGAGGAAGCCTTCACGGACTTCAATTTTACAGAGACGCTTTTCTGCCGCAAGAATACGTAGGCGTGCCAATCTAAAATAGCGGGAAACGGCGAGCGGTGCCGCACCATAACGATCGGTGAGCTCTTGTTCAAGAACATTGATTTCTTTTAGAGACGCGGCCTCCGCCGAACGTCGATAGGCATTCATTCGCTGCGCTTCATCATCAATATAACCATAGGGGAGACTGGCGGTGTCGCTGCCGTCCGCCCCCGGAGAACTATTGATAAAATCAAATGAGAGTTCGACCTCTACGAGCAACGGAATCGCATCACCTTTGAGACGGGCAACGGTGCGATGTAAGAGTTGGCAATAAAGTCCAAATCCAATCGCGGCAATATGTCCACTTTGTGCTGCTCCAAGGAGGTTGCCACTGCCGCGAATTTCCAAATCACGTAATGCAATGTTATAGCCCGAACCAAGTCCGCTATGCCGTTTGAGTGCTTGGAGACGCTGGCGTCCATCACTGTCAAGAAGTCCTTCGGACGGTAATAATAGATACGCGAATCCTTTTACAATGGAGCGTCCCACGCGTCCACGTAATTGGTAGAGATCAGCGAGCCCAAAGCGATCGGCGCGGTCAATGAGAATGGTGTTTGCACGTGGGATATCAATTCCACTGCCGATAATTGTCGTGCAAATCAAAACGTTAACTTCGCCTTGTTCAAACGCGTGCATTGTTTCGGCAAGTTCGTTGGTCGGCATTTGTCCATGTGCAATCGCGATTTTTGCTTCTGGCACAAGTGTTCGCACGCGATTAAATACGCGCCCAATGGTCATTACGCGATTATACAAATAAAAGACTTGCCCACCACGCGCCAACTCTTTGCGGATAGCGGCAGCAATAAGCGCATCGTCATCACGTTGAATAATCGTTTCAACGGCAACGCGATTTTGTGGCGGAGTTTGAAGAAGTGAAAGGTCTCTCGCACCGGTCAAAGAAAGGTAGAGCGTGCGCGGAATCGGCGTTGCCGACATTGTGAGGACATCGACAAGGGCGCGAAGCGATTTAAGCCGTTCTTTATGGACAACGCCAAAACGTTGTTCCTCGTCAATCACTAAGAGTCCTAATTCCTTAAACGGAACGTTATCGGAGAGGAGTGCGTGTGTCCCAATGAGGATGTCAATTTCCCCGCGTGCAACTGCTTCGCGCGTGGCGGTGCGTTGCCCTTGCGTACGAAAACGCGAAAGGACGTCAATGCGCACAGGGAAATTCGCCATACGATCGCAAAACGTTTCATAATGCTGCTCGGCTAATACAGTCGTTGGTGCGAGGACTGCGACTTGCCGATGATTCATAACTGTAATAAATGCTGCACGCATTGCGATTTCAGTTTTTCCGTATCCAGCGTCTCCGCACAAAAGACGATCCATCACAATGGGCGCGCTCATATCGGCTTTAATTTCTGCAATCACACGCGCCTGATCGGGCGTTTCTTGATAAGGGAAAAGCGCTTCAAATTCGGCAATCCACGGTTCGCTAAGGTCATAAGAAAAGCCGGACATTACGCGTCGCTTGGCCTGTGTTTCCAAAAGCCCAACCGCCAAGTCCATGATGCCTTGCTGCGCTGCGGACTTTTCTTTTTGCCAACGATTTCCGTCAAGCGAGTGAAGCGCTGTCTTTTTCGGATGTGGTCCAATATAACGCGACAGCAGATGCGCATGAGTGGTCGGGACGTGAAGTTTGGCGCCGCCGGCATATTCAAGTGTGAAAACTTCGGTGCGTTGTCCGTCTAATTCAATTTCCGTAAGCCCAAGGAATTTTCCGATACCATGTTCGAGATGAACGACAAGCTCCCCGGGCTCGACATCAAAGGCATATTCAAGACGTTGTCCGGCGATGGGCTTTGTCGTACTGGACGGCGCGCGCCATGTCCGCCGCGTCGGGTACAGATCGCTTTGTGCAACGATCGTTAGTTTGAGATTGTCACAACGGAACCCTTGCGAGAGCGGCGCACAGAGGAGAGAAATCTTGCTGTCTGTCGGTAATTCGTGAGAGAGTAATTCGAGTGCGGCAGAAGATTCGGCACAGAGGACAACGGTTTCTTTTTTACGCGTACGTTCATCAAGATCAAGAAGAAGTTGACTTCGAATGCGCGTATAAAAATCAGGCGCCTGTTTGTCTTTGGCTCGTACGCGTTCGCGTACACCTTCGATGGGATGCGCAATGAACGCGACAGAGGGAATCCCCGCGCGAAGCGGTTCTCCTGTAAAACAAACGGGACCGCTGAACTTTGCAAGTTGTTCCGTGAACCACGCACGGTTTGTTTTTGAATGAGAGACAAGCGGTAGTTGTAAAAGTGCGGCTTCAAGAGAAGGGTGGTCGAAAAGTACGACGGCACTTTCACGCAATGATGGAAGCAGTTGTGTCGTTTTGAGCTTTGCAGACGGTGCCGGCGGAATGGAGACCGTTTGCAACTTCGAGATTGAGCACTGGGTCATCGGATCAAAGAGTCTCAAGCTTTCAATCGTATCGCCGAAAAACTCCACGCGAATCGGTTGAATCGCACCGGCAGGCCAAAGGTCGAAAATGCCGCCGCGAAGTGCGAACGCGAGCGGTTCATTGACTAATTCACAACGATGATAGCCTAAGGTTGAAACGGATTGCGCAAGCGTTTCAAAGGGTAGCTCTGCATGGAGTGAGAACGTCAGAGACGCCGCTTCAATCGCAGATGGCGTTGGAATCGGTTGAAGTAGGGCATGAATCGACGTAATGACACAAGAAGGCTCGGAAGGCGATAATATCGCTTTGACTTGTGCCACGCGTTCGCCTGTGACAAGCGCCGCCTCATCATCGGCAGGGGAAAGTGTCAGGACGTTTAATGGTGATAGCAATAGTGTGGAGTCCGAGACGAGTTGTTCGGCTAAAGCTGGCGTTGCAGTGATGATTAGAACGCGTTTGGATTTAAGCCCTGCGGCAAGAAGTGCGGCGACAGGGAGCGGAATATCTGAAACGGCAAAGGTGTTGGTCTGTCGAGGAAGAATTCCTTTCAACAGACGATCAAAGCGTGCACGGAGTTCATTGAGCCGTTTCATTCAAAGATGCGCCGGTAGGAGCCATAAGAGAAGGAAGGCGTTCAAAGCAACGATGAAAGTCGTCGCCACGTGCAGCCATGCCCGTGTATTGATCAAAGCTTGCTGTTCCCGGTGAGAGGAGAATGGTGTCGCCGGCGTTGGCTTCCGTAGAAGCGCGTTGGACGGCTTCCGACATGACATTGCAACATTCGCAGGGGACAACGTCTTTCCACGCATTGAAAAGCGCTGTGACGGTTGCACCAATCAAATACACTTTCCGAACACGCGCCCGCAATGTTTCATCGAGAATATTAAGGTCGGACTCTTTCAAGAGCCCTCCCGCGATGAGACGAATTTCTTTCCCTGCCATAATTAGCGCAGCATTTGTCGCCGCGAGTGTTGTGGCTTTGGAATCATCAATGAAGGTAATCCCGTTCCACTCGCCAATCTTTTGCATTCGATGAGGAAGCGGAATGAAAGAAGCAAACCCTGTGGCGATTTGTTCAGAGGAAAGTCCAAACCGTGTCAGCATTGCGGCAATGAGTGCGGCGGCAGAACCTAAGACACGGTTGTCGAAATATCCAGTAACTGCGATTTCACCGTGTTGATGAAAAACTTTCCCCGCCTCATAACGCCACTCGGCAGAATCTGCCATCCCAAACCGTTCAAGTGCGACGCCTTGTGGCAAGGCTTTGCTGTCGGGCAGATCGATTGGAAGAAACGCGTAATCGCGTCCTGCACATTGCGCTTGAAAGAGTTTGTACTTCAACGCGACATACGTTTCCATTGTGTGATGCCGGTCTAAATGATCGGCTTGAATATTAAGAATGGCGGCAAAGCGCGGTGCGAAGTTTCGCGTATGCTCCATTTGGAACGAGGAAACTTCAACGACTGCAATTGTCTTTTCTTGATGAAGTTCGCACGTCAGTACACGTTCGCAGAGTGGCGTGCCATAGTTCCCTGCGGTGACGGCAGTAAAACCAGCGAGAACAAGCGTATCGGTCAGACATTTGACAACGGAGCTTTTGCCTTTGCTCCCTGTAATTGCAAACAGTGTTCCTTGCCAGTAAGCGGCTCCGAACTCAAGTTCTGAAATAACGGAGAGTCCGCGATTATACGCAGTCACAATCCACGGATGTTCGAGTGGAATCGAAGGCGATGTAATGACGAGATCAAAAGAGCCATCCGGGAGATGGTCGCGATTCGCTGTCATGCAGCTAATCCCTTCACAGGCAAAGGCGGCAAGGACCTCCTGCTGCCACTGTTCATCGACAATGGTAGGACGCCCTCCTCGCGCAAGGACTAATCTTGCCGCGGCACGACCACTTCTTCCTGCGCCCAGAATGAGTACGGTTCGATGATCATATCGAGCGGACATGACATCTCCTTTAACGTAAGCCGACACGTTGTGCAAGCGCATCAAATTCAGCTTTTGATTCCGCGTCCAGTTGCTCACGTTGCGGACGGGCTTCTGAGAGTGTGATACGGGCAAGCTCTATCTGCCCGCTCTTTTCTTGAATGCGTGCACGCGTGATAATAAAACGCGGGTCAAGCGGTTGATTCGGATTGGCAGGCTTGGCAATTTTAACGGCTTGGTCGAGTGCCGTATTTGCTTCTGCGAAACGCCCTAATTCCAACAATGCACTTGCCATTGTTTCATATGAGATCGCAAGCGTGGGGTCAAGCTCAGAGGCGCGTTGTGCAGAGGAGAGAGCTTGTGTCCACTTCCCCATCCGCCGATAAGTTTCCGCCAAATCGTTGTAGGCTTCGGGGATAGGAGTTTTGACATCGGCGGCAGTCGCTACGGAGAGGTAACTCAACGCGCGTTTCATATCGCCATCGCCCAGTGCCAATGCGCCCATGACATAGTTGGCAATCGGAAGCGTACGATCTTGATACAAATATTGTCGTGCATGACGCGCCGCAGCTTCTTTGTCGTTGAGGCGGATATCAAGCGCAAGAATAGTCTCACGCAAGGCGTAGACATCAGGCTTAAGATCATAGGCGCGGAGATAAGCGGCACGTGCTTTGGCAAGGTCTTTTTCTTTGAGCGCAAGTTGTGCCATGACGATCTTGACGTAATAGTTGTCAGCGGTTCCTGCGGCAGAAATCATTTTGGGCAATGTGATAGCACGTAATTCGTCTAATTCGTCTGATTGAAGCTGGAAGGTCGCAAGCATGGCATTCGCTTCAAGATTCTTGGGGAATTGTTCGATATAAGATTGGAGACAGATGCGCGCTTTCGGAAGGTCTCCGCTGGAAGCGAAATAGATGGCGCGTTCGTATCCGAACTCACTCGGCTTGGTCGAGGACGCTTCTGCACGTTCAAGCAATTCACGCGTCAATGTCATATTGCCTTCCAAAACGGCAAGGCGAATCAATTCACGAAGATATGCAACGGTTTGCTTCTTGTCGGTCGATTTATCTAAGAGGAGTTGGTAACGGCGAATGGCTTCTTGCCGCTTGCCCGGCGTGACATTATACAATGCGGCAATGGCGCTTTGTAATGCGTCTTGCTGTCCTTCTCCCAGCATTTCAAGCGCAATATCAAGTCCACTTAATGCCGCACCCGTTTGTCCGCTCATCGCCCACGAACCTGCCAACGCACTGATGAGCAATGGCGAACGAATATAACCATAGGTTCGCGCAAGTGCCCATAATTGATATTTACGCCCTTTCAGCTGCTGAATCAGCTGATTGACTTCCGCTTCGCACCATGCGCGTTCTTCGGGATGAAGTCCGCCGTTAATCAGTTCAAAGCAATTAAAGAGTGCTGAAACATTCTCGGGATAATAGGCATAAGTTTCGCGGAAAAGACGATAAGCCTCTTCGGAATATCCACACTCGGCGAGGTAAAACGCTTGATTGTTGCTAATGAAACTTGTTTGCCTCCGCAGGTAATCCATAAAATGGCGGAGTGAAGGTGAAACGAATGCGCTACTTTTAGGCGGAACAATCTCCCACAAGCTGAACGCTTTCGCACCTTTACTCGAAATGTCTTGATCGTAAAACTGCTTTAATTCTTTTGTCGATTTAACACCGCGATACCAGAGACGATCGGGACGAGGGATGCAATTCCCCGAGTACCACAAGTCGGGGAGAGACAGTGTGACAAAGTGATCTTGTGCCTCGGGATCATTGCGCATCCAGTCTTGGATAAAGGGAATGAGCCCAATGTCGAGAGAACGAAGCAACGTTTCCCGAAGCGCCGGTTTCGTGGCAAAGTAGGGGGACTGCTCCAGTGCTTTGAGCATCAGCGCTTGCTGTTTCGCATTCGCTGTTTGTGAGAGTAATACAATCGGCGTTGAAGGGCGTTCGGCAATGCGCAAGGCAAGATAAGGATCCAGTACATCATCGCCTAGGATCCATGTTTCCTCTTGAAAAGAATCGAGTACCGTATCTGCCGTCTGACGTGCGAGATTCGACCAAGGCCGATCCCCTAAAAATGTGACGCGTACCACTCCAATAATTCCACTTATACAAACGATGACACCGAGCGGGAGGGAGAGGAAATAGGTCAAAGGCACACACCATGCACGAAATCGTCCCGTACCACGTGACTTTTCCGACGAATGACGAACGTTCAGCAGGAGCCGATTGGCGCCGATGACATACGCCACCGCAAAGGCGGTCATCGCGACCAGCGGAAGCGGATAGACTTCGCCCCAGAGCGTTGCCAGTTTGAACGGCGAAATGGCAATGGGAAGGAGCGTAATTGCAAGGAGTACGACAATGACCGAATGCGTGAACAGTGTGACAAAGGAGCGATCATTGTTACAAAGTCGCGGCGCGGAGAGAAGGGCAAGTAGAAAAGGAAGTACGCCATAAAATCCAATGAGAATCCAAGGTCCATTGAACAGCGCAAGAACGTCTGTCATTCGCATCCATATAAAGACCTTACTGGCGGTAATAAGATTTCCTTCAAATCCGGCGTTCAAACTCATTGCTGCCGTTGCAAAGAGAATCAGTAAAAGTCCGATGGAAAAGGGAATCGCAATTCGCAGAAGGAGCGGCACCCAATGGAATCGATCTGAAATTATGATACTGCCAATGAGTACTGCGATCAAAAAGAACGGCGTCATTAAAACTATTTCAGCCGCTTCAAACGCAATAAGTCCCCATGCGAATGCAGCGAGTAACGTCCAAAAGTTACAACGCGTCATCACTTGACGCAATAGAAGCCAACAGCAGAGGAGTACAAGAAACAAATCAAAGGTTTGCCATTGGAAATGTGTGGAGGCACTCATCATCGTCGGCAAGAGAATCATCGTGATGCCTGCCGCCGGCACCGCCCATGCGGCGGCACGTTCCACAAAAGGAATACTTTTCGACTCAACGGTCACACACAAAAGGAAATTCCGTATGAGCTGACAGACCAAGAATACGCAAAGCGCCCCTGCAATCGCAGAACAAGCATTTAGCATCCACGGCGTCACCCACGATTGAAACGTTTGTCCCAAGGCATTGAACACGAGCGAAACAAGCGGATGTGCAATGACATCGGTTGTCTGCCAGGCTCGGACACACTGTGCCATCAGCGGCGCCGCCTCGCCGGGGAAAACCCACGAGGCAAGAAACGTCATGTAAAGCGCAAGGGAGACGATTCCCCAGAAAAGTGGATGCGTGAGAAGAGCGGCTATTTTATTCATGACTATTCCTCAAAGGTAAGCGTTCGTTCCACGTTCCTTCATCACACGTGAAGTCATCTGGAAAAACATGGATGTCATCTCCTGTTTTCGCTAAACCATCGGCGCCACAGGAAAAGAGAGTGGGGGCATCAAAAGGCGAGAGCGGCATCTGATAGACATAAGGATTCTTCCATGGATCTCGGAAAGGCGCATTGATATAAGGACCTTTCCAATTCGCAATCTTTGGATTGCGTGCCAATGCCCAAAGCCCCTGTTGCTGACTCGGCCAAGATTTCGTATGCACGCGATAATACGTCATCGCTTGTGCCAATACGGCAAGGCTGCGCGTGGCGATTTGTATTTTCTTCGGCGTTTGATTCTTCGGCGTGACGGCACGGTTCGTTGCGGAAACCACGAGCCCGCCGACGAAAAGCAGTACAAATAAAATCGCGACAATCACTTTCGGAGAACGTAAAAGGGAAAGATCAATCCGCCCGCTTGTTAATTCAAGATGTTCACGTTCTGCCGCGCGCCGAATCGCATCAATCCGCCGCTTGGCAATTCGTCGTTCCTCGGAAGTCCGCCACCGAATCGTTCCCTTGGGCGTTCGACGAAGCATTTTCAATGGCTGAGGTGGCTTTGAAAATTGAATGGACATAGACCCTCTTAGAAAAGTCCTTCTTGCCGTGACAACGGCTTCATTCCCAACCGTTCGTACGCTTTGGGCAACGCAATACGTCCCTTTGCCGTACGATCCAAATAACCTTCTTGAATAAGGTACGGTTCGTAAACTTCTTCGACCGTATCCGATTCTTCACCCACCGCCACCGCAATCGTACCAACGCCGACCGGTCCACCGCCAAATTTGACAACCAGCGTCTCAAGAATACGCAGATCCATCTCATCTAATCCTTGCGGATCGATTTCAAGAAGCGCGAGCGCCTTATCGGCGACCTCACTCGTAATATGATTATCTGCTCGCACTTGCGCATAATCGCGAACGCGACGCAAAAGATTGTTCGCAATACGCGGCGTACCACGACTGCGCATGGCGATTTCTTGAGCTCCCTTTGCATCAATCTCAATGTTTAAGCGTTCGGCGCTCCGATGAATAATACGGGAAAGTTCGTCATGAGAATAATAATCGAGACGGTTTTGAAGTCCGAAACGTGACCGCAAAGGTGCCGAAATGAGCCCACTGCGTGTCGTTGCCCCCACCAGCGTGAAATGCGGAAGCTCCAATCGGACACTTCGCGCATTCGGACCTTGATCAATCATGATATCAATCACAAAGTCCTCCATCGCCGAATAGAGATATTCCTCCACCGTGCGTTGAAGACGATGAATCTCATCAATGAAAACGATATCGCCCGGCTCAAGAGACGTAAGCACTCCGGCAAGATCGGCAGGCTTATCAATCACAGGACCACTGGTTGCTTTGACATGAACACCCATCGCCTCGCCAAGAATATACGCAAGCGTCGTTTTCCCAAGCCCCGGAGGTCCCGAAAGAAGGACATGGTCAAGTTGTTCCTTCCGACCTCGTGCCGCTTCGACCGCCAACATCAGACGATCGCGTACCTTCATTTGTCCCACAAAATCTGAAAATTGCGTCGGACGGAGACGATTGTCAAAAGACGCGTTGCGTTGATTCATTTCTTCTGATGGTCGAACTTTGTCCATAATGCTGCGTACTATATCAAAAGCAATGAATAAGAACTGCTTTGCCGATTGTTTGAAAGTTGGAGTGCGCACGTACAAGACAGCGGAATGTCGGCACCTCGTCGGCACCTCAGTGAGGTAGGAGGTCAGGGTCATTGAGGTAGAGGCGCTACCTCAATGAGGTACGAGGTCAAGGTCAGTGAGGTGGACGAAGTGCGGCGATGAGCGGCTCCGATGTCACGCCTGTCGCACGAACTTTCTCTTTGTGTCATAAGCACTCATGTCAAAAGGAGTGCG
>JAVVWU010000040.1:0-15135 GCA_036651955.1 Kiritimatiellia bacterium | reverse complement strand
GTAGCCTCCACCGATAAAGATCTCGTTAACAATCTTTTCCCCTACTCCAACCGCACGGCAGGAAAAAGAGAGTTTGCCGGAGACTTTGATACACAGCTTACACGGCTCAATACTGCTTTTGGCATTGTCGCACGTGCTCCCAATGCAGCCGACCTCACGGCGATTGGCGACGCTAAGCGCAAAAAAACCTCTCCGGAAGATAAGAACTACTTGCTTTACGGAACAGGTGCCGGTACTCGCTATGACCCAGGCATAAAAGAATCTATGGTGCAGTGTGACGTTACCGATGGGTATGTTCGGATTGGAACAAAAGAGCCGGATCCTTACGGGTTCTATGATCTTTGGGGAAACTATGCCGAATGGACGGGCGGAGCAAAAAATGGTAACCGCTATAACAGTATTGGCGGTCATGCCAATGCACTTTTTGAACATTGCAATATTGGCTGGAACGAGCCTTGGTTAAGCGTTGCCTTTCGTCCATTGATTGAAGCCGTCAAACCGGTGATTTTTTCGCTCACTGTTGATAGTACGGGCGATCAGAAAGGGAAACTCGGAAACTTTGTTGCAATACCGGGGAAAGTGCTCAATCTTGGAAAGCCACTTCGCCCCGGATACGTTTTTGACGGATGGCAACGAAAAGGCAAAGAGGAGAGTACCTTTACCAAACTCGTTGAACCGTATACTGTTCTTCCCTCCGATGAAGGGATGGTACTTGAAACAGCCTTTTCAAAGTCCGAGCTCTCCGTGACCTATGTCAACTGTTCGGGACCGAGCCCCGTCACTTCCGGAACGGTGACAACCGTTTATCCTGATTTCTCCAAGGGGAAGTTCGTGAAGCTGACAAGTTCCGATACGACCCTTGCCACCGTAGGAGCGGCGGACGGCACCACCGTGACGTTTCAGCCCAATGTTAAAGGTGCCGTAACCGTCACCGCCACTTACGAAGCGGTTCAAAGTTCCGGTTATCTCCTGCGAATGCGTTAGACCCTACGTATGCTAAAAAAGAAGCCCCGTGACACGGGGCTTCTTTTTATTCGGATGTGCCTCTTTATGCTTGGCACGCTGCGCATCCTTCGAGCGCCGACTGATAGAGTGCTTTCAGCGTCTGATAAGCAATCCCTTCGGGATTATCGGGGTTAATGCGTTTATCCCCTGCCAACGACTGCAAGCCGAGCTTCGTCAACAGTTCGGGGAGTTCTTCGGCGGCAGGACGGCGTCCGGTCGTCATTTCACGGCGGATGACCGGCTCCACACGCAGGACAAGCGCCTCCAACAGCACCCACGTATCCAACCCGACTTCGTATATTCTTCCGCCGAGTTTCACGCACTTGGTCAATTGAAGGCATTTGCCCTGATAAAGTCCGGAGTCAAACGGAGGTAATCCGGCAGTACGCAATTTCAACTCCAACCGTTTCGCGAGCGCGGAAGATTCCTCGCTCAATTCCGTACGAAATTGGATGAGTGATTCGATCCGTTCGCGGTTGCGGTCATAAAACTTAATGGCTTCATTCAAATCTTTCATAGCATCAGCTCCGGTCAGTTGGGCAAAGGCGGTCATCCAGTCGAGAAAGAGGTGCCACCATCGTGCATCGGCGGTCGCCACCACACGCGTCAGAAGCCGTTGGAGATTCTCAAGGAATATTCCGTAAGGCACCGCAATCCAAGGAGCAGAACCTTGTTCCGCCCCGAGAACAATACAATGGGTGTAACGTTTGGTTGCGTCAGGTGCCGGCTTCTCGCCATTCGGCATCTGGAAGGCAATCCACAGCAGTGTGTCGCGCGTTTCTACACGAAGGACATCACCCACAAAGGAAAGCTCAAGAATCGTTCGCGGAGACGGTTCAAACTCACTATGAATACCGCGCAAAAGTGCAGAAAACACCAAATCGCCCAATCCATGGTCGCGACGCGTGTCGATAAAGAAGGGGAAAAGGTGAATGATTGATTCAAAACCATTTCCCGTGACATCCAAGAACGTGCGCCGAAGCGGTTGGACACGTTGCGCTTGAAAGTCGAGATAAAGTTGATCCAGTTTGGCTTGTGTAAGCATAGGTGCAGTATAACATAACACTGCAAAACAACGCACCGTCAGACCTGACAGCGGCGCATCGTACGATTGCTCACGCGGCGGCTACGATTGGCGTTTCAAGAGATTGAGGACTTCCGCCGTTGGAAGGCGTGCGAGCAGTGCGGCAGGCGTCGGCGCAATAATCGTTTCGGCGAGTTCCTTTTTTTCGCGCAGAAGGCGATCAATACTATCTTCCAACGTGCCACGGCAGAGCAGATGATGAACGACGACCGTGCGGTTCTGTCCGAAACGATGCGCACGATCGGTCGCTTGCGCTTCAACGGCAGGATTCCACCAACGGTCTAAATGGATGACGTGGTTCGCCTTCGTCAGTGTCAAGCCGAAGGCGCCTGTTCGCAAGGAGAGAAGCAAAATACTGGGGCGCGGATCTTCGTTAAACGCGGCAATCTGTTCGCGCCGTGCGTGTGGCGTGAGCGATCCGTGAAGGAACGGTACGGCGCGCCCGAGCCGTTCGCTTAGCAGTCCACGGAGCGCCTCGCCCATACGGGCAAATTGCGTAAAGAGCAGCACACTCTCGCCACGTTCCAAAATCTCGTCCAGCAGAGGCAAGAGCACCAAGAGTTTGCCCGACGCTTCGGCATCCAACGGATTGCCGTCCATCGGTTCGGCAAGCGCTGGATGATCGCAAATCTGTTTCAAACGCATCAGCAACGTCAGCACCAATCCGGCACGTTCATTGGCAGCGCCGTCCGCGGCAGCACGTTCGTAAGTCATTAACGCGCGATCGTAGGCGGAGGACTGTTCGGCGGTCAACGGTGCATAATGTTCTTGAAGAATCTTCGGCGGGAGTTCCGCCAAAATACCGGGATCTGTTTTCAAACGGCGCAGGAGAAAATGGGACACGGCTCGGCGTAATGTACGCGGGTCGGAATAGCGCTGCGCAAACGTGCGACGTACGCCGAACAATCCGGGGTTGAGGAAGTCTAAAATCGACCAAAGGTCTTCCAAGCGGTTCTCCACCGGCGTTCCCGTCAGTGCAAGGCGAAACTCCGCCGAAAGAGAACGCGCCGCCTGTGCTTGACGCGTGACAGCGTTCTTGATCTGCTGCGCTTCATCCAAAACCAACGTCCGCCACGACACGCGACGCAACGATACAAAATCCCGCCACAACATACCGTAGGAAACTAACACCACATCATGCAGTTGAGCAAGGCGCAAGAAACCGGAATCTTGTACGCGATCAACGCCTTCGTGGCGTAACACCTTCAACGTCGGAGCAAACCGCGCCAACTCATGTTCCCACACCGGCAGCACCGTCAATGGAGCAACGATCAACGCCGGACCCGGGCGTGTCAACAAAAGCGCAATCGTTTGAATCGTCTTGCCTAAGCCCATATCATCGGCAAGGCAAACGCCGAGCCCATGCGCCGCCGCCTGCATCAGCCAGCACACGCCTTGCGCCTGATACGGACGCAACACCGAACGCAATGGCAATTCCACCGTCGGCGGCACCGTCATTTCCCGCAAGAAATCCTGCACCGCCTGCGCTTCGGGAGCCACGCGCAACGCTCCCGTCAGAAGCAACGGCAGTGCCGAACGTTTCGTCAGCACCTCCGCCCCTCGTACACTTTCCAACGTTTGACGCAATGCGAGCAAATCCACGTATCGCCATGCCCCCGCGACAAAGGCAAGCGCCTCTCCTGCGGCAAGCACCGCCTCCGCTTCTTCAAGGCTTAATTCCGTACCGCCAAAAAGAATCTTGCGTTCCACCGACACGCGATCCTCGTCCAACGCCACCGCCGTTTCAATCGCTTCGGGAACCGTTGCCTCTAATGCCAACGGCAATTCCACGCGAAACGCCGCCGACCGCAACGCCGGCACCGCTTCCCGCAAGAAGCGAACCAACATTGCGCGATCCCACGGTTGTGGCACCATCAACAACGGCGCCACGCCCATCGCCTGTCCCAACTGCAACAGCCGTTCAGGTGTCATCTCGCCGAACGTCAGCACCCATTTGCCATTTTCCTCACGCGGTGCCAAAGTAAGCCCGGCACGTCCGGTCACAAACGCCGGCGCCGCCCATTCGCGCAACTCCTCTTCCAACGTTGCCTCTTGCAGCGTCATCGTCGCTTGTGGCGCACGCAATGCCGCCAACCACGCATCATGCGCCGTATAAAATGCGCCGCGTGCCGCCTGCGCACGCGACAACGTCGTACTGCCACACGTCCGCATCCACAAATCCACCAACGCTTGAATCAAACTCGCACGATGTCCTTGCGGCAAGACCGTCGCACGCCAAGAGGCGCGTCCGCCTTCATATACCGGTACCACACGCCCTGCCGCCACAATCCGTGCGACCAAAAAGAAACAGGCGCTCGCTTCCTGCAACGTCGGACCGAAAACCATCGTTGGCGATGAAAGACCGCGCGCCATGCCTTGCAACACCTGCAACACTCCGCGCCCTTCCAAGACCGGATGACGCCAGCCCACAAAAAGAAATGCCACCGCAGAGGCGCATTCCTCTTCGGTGGCTTTCTTGCCAAAGATTTCACCCCAAAGGGTGAAACCGTGAATCGATTGTTTAAGATGCAGGATCATCGTCCTACATTACCACCCAAACGTGCGGGCAATTGTCTGCGGAACTTCCGCTTGGGTCGTCTTTCCTGTATGAAGAATGGGAGCCGTTTGAAGCTCTGTCAACGCCGCCACTTCCCCCGTCAATGCGGACAACCGTGCCGACGCCGCAAACTCATCGGTCATCGTTTCACCTGTGAGCGCGCGCACCATCGTGACAGGGAATTTCCACGGTGAAGCCGTCGCCACAATCACAGGCGCATTCAAGCCCAACGCGCGCGCAACTTTCCAGCCAATCGCCGTATGCGGATCCACCAAATAGTGGTGCGCTTCCCACACGTCACGAATGGCAGCTTCCGTTTCCTGTGGTGTCGCCCATCCCGATGCAAATTCAGAATGAAGCCGTTGCAAAGGATCGGCAGGCAAAGTAAATGCTCCGTCGGCTTTCAATTGCTGTTCCCATGCGGCGACTTCGGAAGAACGTCCTTGCGCAAGCTTCCACAACATCCGCTCCACATTGGACGAAACCAAAATGTCCATCGAAGGCGAGTTGGTAATCTCAAACAGGCGACGCGCATCATAGCGTCCGTCACGTACAAAGTCGCACACCACGCGGTTCACATTGGACGCCACCACCAACCGTTCAATCGGTGCGCCCAACTCTTTGGCATAGTGCGCTGCAAGAATATTGCCAAAATTACCGGTCGGCACCACCACATCAAACGGACGTCCGAGTTGACGCGCGGTATCGAGGTAATAGCAAATCTGCGGAAAAAGCCGACCAATATTGATTGAATTGGCGGAGGACAACATCACACCTTGTGCCTTCGCCTGTGCCGCCAACGTTGGATTTGCAAACGCCGCCTTCACCGCCGCCTGTGCCATATCAAAGTTACCTTCAATCGCACACGCCGACACATTCGCACCGGGACAGCACACCATTTGCCGACGTTGAATCTCCGACGTTCCGACACGCGGATAAAAGACTAACACCGATGTATTCTCTACGTCCGCAAATCCTGCCATGGCAGCACTGCCTGTATCGCCGCTCGTCGCCGTCAATACACAGACACGCCCGACCGCAGCAATTTCCGCCGCCGCCTTCATCAAATGCGGCAACAGCGTCAATGCTATATCCTTAAAGGCATACGTCGGTCCATGAAATAATTCCAAGAACTGCGTCGATCCGCACGTATGAAGCGGCGTAATCGAAGGCACACGAAACCGTTCCAACGCGCTGGAAATCGCCGCCGTCCGAATACTCGCCGGCAAATCATCAAAGAAACGCTCAAGCAACGCTTCCATTGTTTCTCTAAAAGTTTGACCTGAAGGCAAAGGTGCTAGCGCCGTTGCAGGGACATACAAACCGCCATCTGGTGCAAGTCCATTCAGCAATGCTTGGATACTATTAACTCGCGGGGCCTTACCACGCGTTGATACATACTCCATGATGTCATTCTCCTTACGAGGCAGTATATCAAAAGTCCTCCTTCCCCTATTCACTTCGGGCGCCTCCTTCATCGCACACAAGGCACAGCTCAAATCGCTACGCTAAAGCTTGTTGATGCGTAAAAAGGACGCACCGAATCGGTGCGTCCCTGTGGAGTGGAATGAACGTTAGTTAAGAACTTAGTCGAGGTAAAAGGCTTCATCGCCCTTTTGAATTTCACCCTGCTTCCATCCCGAGAGGATGTCGCAGACAATCGTTTTGATATCCTTCGTGACCGTGCGCAGACGAATCTTACCGAGAACGCCTTGATCGGCACCGGGACGGCGCACGAGCAATTCAAGCTCGGGCAGAGGACGCGAACCGTCTTCGCCAATGAGTTCTGCAAGAACCGTATCATCGACTTCAACAAGGCAGTAGTTGTATTCGTTGTTGACGCGGGTAATTTTACCCTTCACACCGGCAGAAACGTTGGCAACAGCGGCGGCGGAATCAGACTTGCCACCAGTTCCCTGTACAACAATTTTCTCAATCGTGGCTTTCAGCTTTTCAATCTCAGCTTTAGCAGATTCCAACTCTTCTTCAATCTTGTCATAGTCGGCTTGAAGGGCGGCTTTCTCGTTCTCCAACGTTGCCTTCTCTTCTTCTAATGCAGCCTTCTCACTTTCAAGACGCGCTTTATCCGCTTCCAATGCGGCAATCTGTTCTTCCTTCGCCTGAATCGTCTTGAGCGATTGACGCGCATCTTTCTTCACGCCGTTCAATTCGACAATTGCATCTTCCAATTCCGTGCGAACTTTCGTGAGTTCTCCACGCACCGTATTAAGACGGGAACGTTGCTCCATCGCCTTCTTTTGAATTTCAGCAAGCAGCAACGCCATCGGTGCGCCGTCTTTTACCGGAGCCCCACGAGCATCACGCTCCGGTTTGCCTTCGGCATTGAGAATATAAACTTCAGCCAAATCGGAACGCTTATCAGCGATTGAATAGTTCTTACCATCAATCTTTTCAAGCTCTTGCTTATAACTTTCCCAGAAATCAGACTTGTCCGGTGTAATATCTGCGGTGGCAAGCGTGACAGGAGAAATATCACGAGCTTCATGACCGGCAGCCGTATTCTCGTGTTTCGCTTCTTCTGCTTCAAACGTTTGAGCCAGCGTGGCAGTGAAGTTGTCAAAGGCCTCATTACGGTCAATGAGCAAGTTACGCTTGCCATACAGAGATGTGGCAAACCAAAGTGCGACACCGTTTAATAACAGCGTCACAATGACTAAGATACGCAAAACAATATTCATGTTCTATTCCTCGTTGCAGCTAACCAAAGGCACTCACAACACGACATAGTCTAGCCCAATACGAAACGATGCGCAAGCGCAAATATAGCCTTTTTACACTCCATCTTCGAGATCCAGCGAAAGCGCTATCTCAGAGGAGAATGTTGTCAATAAGGCGTAACGCGCCTTGACGGCAAGCGATTAAGATTACAGAATGTCCCGGAATGACTTCTTTTTGCGCCGTCAAAGTTTCACTGTCCATCACCGTCACATAGTCGGGAATCCATTGATTGGCAACCGTCTCTGCGCGAATTGCCGCCTCTATTTTCGCCGCGTCACGTTCGCCGGCATCCACCAAAGCTTTTGCAGCAAAGAGCGAACGGCTCAAGCTTAAAGCTTGCGTGCGTGCCAACGGTGAAAGGTAAGTATTACGTGATGATTTTGCTAATCCATCGGCATCACGCACAATAGGAACGCATAAGATTTCGACAGGGAAATTCAAATCGCGCACCATACGTTTCAACACTGCGACCTGTTGATAATCTTTCTGCCCAAAAACCGCAAAGGCCGGTCCTACAATGTTCAGCAACTTTGCCACGACCGTACAGACACCTCGGAAATGAATGGGACGTTGCGCACCGCAATATCCCTTTTCAAGTACCGTTTCTTCGACCCACGTACTGGCATCGGGCGCATACATACTTTCAGGCGGCGGTAAGAAAACGGCGGCGGCACCTGTTTGCTCACAAAGGGCGAGGTCGTCCTGTTCCTTGTGAGGATAAGCGGCGTAGTCCTCGTTCGGCGCGAATTGCGTAGGGTTCACAAAAATGCTGACGACCACACGATCGGCACGTTGCGTAGCGGCACGAATCAACGACAGATGTCCCTCGTGAAGGAATCCCATCGTGGGAACCAATGCGAGCGTATGCCCGGCGCTTGTTTGCGCTGCGCACCATGTATGAAGCTCTTGAGCCGATGTAAACGTTTTCATAGAACGTCACTCCTTATCAAAATCAATGGAGCCGCGCACCCGGTTGGGTGGGGCTAAGCGGTTGCATCACACGGAAAGAACCGTCGCGGTCGGTGGACGCCACCACCATCCCTTCCGAAAGACCAAACCGCATCTTACGTGGGGCGAGATTCGCGACCATTACCACTTGTTGACCCAACAGCTCTTCGGGGGCGTAACTTTTGCGAATGCCGGCAAAGACTTGCCGCGGGCGCGCTTCGCCAATCTCTAACGATAATCGAAGCAGTTTATCGGAACCTTCGACAATCTCTGCCGCCACCACCGTTGCCACACGCAAATCAACTTGAGAAAAAGTTTCAAAGTCAATGGTTTCAGCAAGCGGTTCGGGGAAGGTCATTGGCGCAGAAGGCACTGCTTTCTTTTTTTGCGCTTGAGGCTTTGCCACAGGCGCTGCCGGCGTCAACGTCTTTGCAGTCGCCTGCAAATTCTGCCGACTGGCTTCTAAGATCGCTTCAATGGCGACCGGATCAATCCGTTGCGCCAAATGTTCATACGGCGCAAGAACGCTGTCGTGCAACTCTTTCTGTGCCGCTTCAAACGTATAGGGCGCTTCGCCAAACAACGTTTCAACTTTATCCACATACGCCGGCAGAATCGGCTTCAATACAATCGCCATAAAACGGAAAAGGTTCAATGTTCCAGTCAACACGGCGCGCGTCTGCTCAAGATCGGTTTTGACCAACGCCCATGGCGCTTTCGCATCAAAGAGTTTATTGGCTTCATCCGCCATTTCACGCACAAGCACCATCACACGGCAGAAATCACGAAGTTCATACGCCTTCAAAATCTCCGGCAACCGCACACGGAATGCCACCAACAACGCCTTGCTGTCGGCATCCATCACGCCCATACGCCCTTCGCAGTTGCGATGAAGCATCATCGCTCCACGCGCGGCGAGATTGGAAATCTTACCAATGAGATCGGAGTTGACGCGATTGGCAAAATCGTCCAAATTGAGATCCATATCATCGGCAGTCCCATTGAGCTTGCACGCATAGTAGAAGCGCAACGCTTGTGCCGGTAAAAACTTCAAATACGTTTCGGCGGAAATAAACGTCCCTTTACTCTTGGACATCTTTTCACCATTCACCGTAAGGAAGCCATGGACAAAGACTTGCGAAGGCGTACGATAGCCGGAGTTTTCCAACAGTGCCGGCCAAAAGAGACAATGAAACCGCACAATATCTTTGCCAATGAAATGATAAATTTCCGCCTTCGGATCTTGCCACCAGTTTTCTAACGTCTCGCCACGCGCTTTGCACCATTGCCACAACGTTGCCATATAACCAACGGGAGCATCAAGCCACACATAAAAATATTTGTCGTCATAACCGGGAATACGAAAACCAAAATAAGGTGCATCTCGGGAAATATTCCATCCGCGCAACGGTTCACCAAACCACTCTAAAAGTTTATTGGCGACACCACTTTCGGTATGGGCAGGAATCCACTGGCGCAAGAAATCTCGAAACGGTTCCAGCTCAAAGAAAAGTTGCTCGCTCGCCTTAAAAATTGGCTTCGCGCCGCACACCGAGCAGTACGGCTCTACAAGTTCTGCCGCACCATACGTTGCACCACAGACTTCGCACGAATCACCGTATTGGTCTTTTGCTCCACATTTCGGACAAGTACCTTTGACAAAGCGATCCGGCAAAAACATACCTTCCTTCTCGCAGTACAACTGTTGAATGCTTCGCGAAGAGATCAGCCCCTTCTCTTTCAACCGCAGATAAATCCCTTCGGACAACAGGCGGTTCTCTTCGGCATTCGTCGAACCGTAACGGTCAAAGTGCATTTCAAATCCGGCGAAGTCGCGCGTATGCGCTTCATACGTCTTGGCGATTAACTGTTCGGGCGCAATCTTCTCTTTACGTGCGCGAATCATAATCGGCGTACCGTGCGTATCATCTGCACACACATACACGCAATCATTCCCCATCATCTTTTGGAACCGCACCCAAAAATCGGTCTGGAGATATTCCACCAAATGCCCGAGGTGCAAAGCACCATTGGCATACGGCAACGCACTGGTCACAATGATTTTTCGCTTCTCCATCAAAACTCCTCCCGATCCCAAACGTTCTACTTCGCAAGCATCAGTGCGCCCTGTGCGCGACGACTCGCTTCCGCGGCAAATGCAATCCGATGACTTTCCAATGACGTCTCAAAGATTTCGCCGAACTGTGCCGGATCACCTTCCGTCAATAAGCGCACCAATTCATCCATTAAGCCAAAATCGCCTCCGCCATGCCCCGAACCTTGAGGCAAGCCGGCTTCAAGCACACTGTCCCAAACTTCGGTCGTGCGCCGGTCAAAATGATGAATCGTGAGCGTCCGCCCATTGCCAATAATTTCTCCGCGCGTGCCGAAAACTTTGGTCTCACGTCCGCCCGTGTACGTATAGCTTTCCATCTGATGCGCCACCGTCACACCGCCTTCAAATTGGAGATTCACCACTTGATGATCCACGGCGTCATTATCACAGGCATAAACGCAACGTCCATACGGACCTTCGCGCAACCGTTCCATCATCGCCGCATCGGACTTGTCAACAAATGGATAACGGTAATCGTACCGCTCCAAATAAATCTTCCGCGCCGAATACGGACAGGCGCGTTCAACGCTCGCCGGACATTCCAAACAACGCTCTGCCGCACCAACGGGACGATGCGCCGCATTGAAATGAAACGTGCTTCCAAAACTCGAGACGCCCGTACACTTCTTCCCCAGCCACCATACAAACTGATCGAAGTCATGGCAGCATTTTTGGAGAATCATCGGCGTGGAACGTTCCGTATTCCCCCAGTTGCCTCGGCAAAAGGAGTGCGCCGCGTGCATATACGCCACCGGCTCCAAATGTTGAATACTCACCACTTCGCCAATCGTCTGCGCGTCCAGCAACGCTTTCAGCTTCTTATAATAAACGGTATACCGCAAGACGTGTCCGAGAATCACTAAACGGTTCGGCTTCTCTCGAACTTTCGCTGCCAGCCGTTCACATTCTTCCCACGTCCGTGCCATCGGCTTTTCCAGCAGCAAGTGCACGCCGAGATCCAAACACGCCAGCGCCGGTTCAATGTGCAACGCATCAGGCATCGTCACGGTCATCACATCACAGACCGGCTTCGCCGCCACCGCTTCCGACCAATCGCCCCACACCGCTTCAGGCGGCAACGCGTGATCGTGCGCCACCGCTTCACGTGCGGCAGGATTGATATCTGCCACACCTACAATTTTAACTTTATCAGGATACGCCTTCGCGTATGAAGCATACGTCCGTCCGCGGTCACCCGCGCCTAAAATCACTATCCGAATCGGCAGTTTCATCTTTTTTGCCCTCTTCTCACGCATCATACGCGTCACTGAATATGCCCTCAACTCGGCTTGAAAGCATAACATACTCATCAGAACCGATACCAGCGACCGATTACACCGTCAGCAACGACGCAAAAGCGGAAGTAATCTTTTCCTGTGAATGCGTCACCTCATTGCGGATCGCTGTCACACGTTCACGCAAAACAGCGAAATCAAGCCCCGCCGTACCACCGAGGTGCGTTTTCTTCGCAATCGCTTCATCCGGATCCATCGTACGTAAATCTTCCAAATGGTCACGCACTTGATGATAAGCATCGCGGAAAGGCATTCCACCTGCGACAAGTTCCAATGCGCGATCAGTCGCAAAGACACCCGGTTCAAATCCGGCACGCAAGCGATCGGGATTCGCCTTAAGATTCGTTGCCATCAGTTTCATAATCCGCATCGACGTACGTGTCACGCGCAACCCTTCCATATACAACTCTTTCGTGTCTTGCAAATCACGATTGTATCCGCCCGGCAACGCTTTAATAATGACATTGGCAGCCGTTGAATATCCTTGCAAAAGTGCCGCTTTCGCGCGAATGAGTTCCAGTACATCGGGATTATATTTCTGCGGCATAATAGAGCTGCCGGTGCACAGTTCACGCGGCAAAGAAAAGTACGCGAACTCCGGCATTGAGAAGAGAATTAAATCCTCCGCTAAGCGCGACAGCGTCAACATATATTGCGTGAGAGCAGCGAGCATCACCGCTTCATTCTTTCCGCGAGCGCAAGAAGCATAAAATACATTGTGGTGCGGACGTTCAAAGCCAAGCAAACGCGCCGTCAACGCACGATCAATCGGCAACGGCACACCATATCCAGCGGCAGAGCCAAGCGGACAAAGGTCATTGACCTTCCGTGCCGCCTCCAAAAGATAACTGTCATCAAGGAGCATTTCGGCATACGCACTCGCCCACAGCCCGACACTGCTCGGCATCGCCGGTTGGAGATGCGTGCGCCCGACCATTGGCAAATCTTTGTTGCTCTCGGCAAAGTCCAAAAGCGCTTCGGCGAGATCCGCCACTTCACCGGCAAGTGCAGTGAGTTCGTTGCGCGCGTGCAGGCGAACGTCCACCGCGACCTGATCGTTGCGACTGCGCCCCGTATGGACTTTACGCCCGAGATCGCCCAAACGTTCGGTCAAACGACGTTCAACCGCAAGATGCACATCTTGATCAGCGGCATCAATTGTAAACGCTCCACGATCCGCTTCGGCAATGATTTCCTTGAGCGCACGAATCACCGCGACGCGTTCCTCCTCCGTAAAAAGAACAGGACTGTAATCCATTCGCGCCAACATCGTGACATGCGCCGCCGTACCGATGCAATCCACTTGCGCAAGGGCTAAATCTAAAATGGGATCTTTGCCCTCTGTAAAAGCGAGAACATCGCGGTTAATTGCGCCAACAGTTGTGGCAGTACTCTTATTCATGAGCCGATTCCTTTACAATCGGCACCGGCGCTTCCAAAAGCGTTCCGATGCGTTTCAAATGTTGTTCGAGAAAATCCGCAGCCTCATCCGCTGCATGGCGTTGCTCGCGATACATTTCAAGCTCTCCGCGTGCAAAAGTTGCGTACGCCTGTGCATACAAAATAGCGAGATCACGCAAAGGCGTGGGACGACCAATAGACGCCCGCGGAAGCGACTGCGCGATTTGCAACGCCTCCTCTACACTGCGCGGAGTCACAAGCGCCGTCCGCCAACGGCGCAACTGCGGCAACGTCAACGTTCCCGGAACAAAAACAACCGTCGAAAGACGTTGCACATAAGCGTTCCATTCCGCATTCGTCGTCGATCCCAAAACCGCCGTCTTTTCCCACGGTACCGTTAAAAACTTCGCAAGATCTTCCACCTTCACACGACGACAAGACGTCAACACCCATTGAGCGAAAAAAGACGCCACCTCACGATTCGGCGAAATCCCCGGCGAAAAGAAATAAGCGACATCAGGCAATCGGTTCGCGTCAACCTCACTCGCCATAACCTCGTACGCCGCCGACTTCCAGTCATTATTTCGCGCCCCATCCATCACGGCACGAATGAACCATTGCGGCCATTGTAACGCCGCATAATCGCCACCCAACGCACGCGCCTTTTCACGCAATAACGCCTCCGCAATCGCAACACGAAAAACGTCCAAATCCACCGTCTCAGGATTCGGCACACGAATCACCAACTGCGAAAATCCATTTGAACGAATCACACGCCGTTCCACCGTTGTCACCGCATTTGTTTCCGCGCCCAACACGATAGACAAAGGCGATTGCGACACACCGAGCGGAATAAACTCCCGTTCCAAACCGTTGCGCACCGTATCGACAAACTTCAATACAGGCCACCGCAACGGCGCCCGTTCAGGCGTAACACAGCCCACATACACACAGCCATCACGCGACTGCAAAGGCAACGGCGTTTCCAAAAACCGCGCCCGCTCCGTTGACACCGACGACAACGAGAAACCGTTCGGTCCCTCACTCCGTAAAAAAGGCTTCGGCGCAGCAGTCGCAACGGCAAAAGTTCCGAGAACAACTAAAAAGAAAACAGCGCGCATCACTTCGTTGGCATTTCAAAATAACGGCAAAGAATATTAGCATCCTTGAACAGCTTCTGCGTCTGTCCATCAAATGCGTAACTCCCCGTATAAATCACCTCGCGAATACCGGCACTCACAATCAATTTAGCGCACGTCAAACACGGCGTCAACGTCACATAAATTGAGCTTCCAGCCAATCGGATCCCATGAAATGCCGCCTGACAAATCGCATTCTGCTCCGCATGCAGGCACAGACACTCCTCCAACGACGAACCACTCTTCGCATCGCCCGCACATCGCGGACATCCGCCCTCGAAACAATTCTTAATTCCTCGCGGCGTACCATTATATCCCGTTGAAATAATCCGTCGATCGGCGACAATAATTGCCGCCACCTTCCGACGCGAGCAATTAGAACGTGATGCCACCACGTGAGCAATCGACATAAAATAAGTATCCCAATCAGGGCGTGTATCTTCAATTTCCTCTGCCATGACAAGCTCCCTTCTCCGCGCAGTATAGCAAAGCTCACCTGCACCGCGAAGCTCCACACGATCACAATCCTTCATGCAAGGTGCGACCTTGCGGATCCAGCAACGTTTATGTATACTCATTTTTATTACGCACAGGTGTTAATGGTGCCTTATTAGAATTCAAAGTTCTTGTGGATACGTACAAATTACAGCTGAAAGGGAAGAATATGTGGACGTTCTTTTACGCGATTATGAAAATTTTACCGTCCCGATTCTTACAGCGAACCTTTTGGTTTCTACTTCGGAAAAGTCATATTTCAAACGCCTTATGTGATGAAGGCTTTTTGAAGCTTCAACTCCTTGGTGTCACAGGAGAAGTCTTTAATTTTACGGGGGGAATTAACTCCCTTATTC
>JAVVWU010000039.1:0-15783 GCA_036651955.1 Kiritimatiellia bacterium | reverse complement strand
AGGTAAGGCTCGTACCTCAGTGACCCTCGACCTCTACCTCAGTGAGGTACGCACTCAGACCTTTTGGAATATCTCTTGAAATTCGAGCGAACTATCAATAAAGTACGTAAAATGAACGCCTCAAGGCGGAAGCGCGGCGCCATTTTGACGCGCCACAAAAAAATACGCTCTTTTGCTTTTAGGAGTGAAATTCTGAGCGGTGCAATTCTGCATAAGTGTTGGTAAAAAGCCCAACGTCTATTTCAATTTGCCTGTACACAGCGCCGCCATCTGCGCCGCTTTCATCGGAGAGTCGAGCCGATGCCGAACCGCGCTTAATCGATACCTTTGCCGATCTGCTGGCGGAGCGGAAGGGGGCAGGTGGCAGAGACGATGTGCAAGGGGGAAAAGTGGCGCCTTCCCCTACTCTTGTCAGGAGAATAAGGAGCGGAGCCGTAGTGAGCGCGGCGGAAGGGTGCGGAAAAGCGGAGACAAGGCGCGCCCTACTCTACTGCGACGGCGGACGGGGGAGCGAAGTGAGCGCGGAAAAGGGGCGGGAGGGGGCGAAATGATATAATTTGCACTATGAAGCGAAAAAAAGCAGAAGAGTTTATGGAGAAAACGTCTCCTGTTGCCGTTTTGGTGATAGGAGCTGGACACGCCGGATGTGAAGCGGCATTTGCCGCGGCGCGGATGGGTTGCGAGACATTACTCATTACATCGCAACGAGATACGCTTGGACTGATGCCGTGCAATCCTGCCGTCGGCGGATTGGCAAAGTCACATTTGGTGGCAGAAATTGATGCCCTCGGCGGCGAAATGGGATACAACGCCGATCTGACCGGATTGCAATATCGCATCTTAAACCGTTCACGCGGCCCTGCCGTTCGAGCCACGCGTATCCAGTGCGACAAAGCCGCCTACTCGGAACGGTTGGCAACGGTTGCCGCCACGCTTCCAATGTTGACCCTCTTAGAAGATTCCGTCGTTTCCATTCTAATGGAAGAACGGCGCCCTATCGGCGTCCGTACCGCAAAGGGCGATTCCTACTATGCGCAAACGATCGTTTTAACGTCCGGCACGGCGCTTGGCGGACGGATTTGGGTCGGACATACAGGACGCGATGGCGGAGGTGACGGACGCCCTGCCCTTCCGCTTCCCGATGCCCTAAAGACGCTTTCACCGGAATTGACGTGGCGACGATTAAAGACCGGTACACCGCCACGCCTGTGGAATCATACGATTGACTGGGCAGAACTGCAATACCAACAAGGCGAGAACGACCCTGTTCCGTTTTTCTCCCGACGGATGCGGATGATTGAAGCGAATGTTCCACGTGGAACAAGTGTGACGGCGTCCGATGGTGGAGCGTTACCGTGCGTTGTGAATGAGGTAACGCACGCAGTAGAGCGCGAGACGTCGCACGGCGCGGAAGCGATTGGCGCAGGTGGCGGAACGTGTGGAAATGTCGGCGTTGCGTGTGAGGGCGTGGAGCGCGCGAGTGAAAATGGAAAGGCGTGTGCAGAGAGAGGTGGCGGCGCGGCGGAGAGTGTTGCGCTTGAGGGCGACGCAGAGCGTGCGGAGTACGTGGCGGAGAGAGAGACGGCGCACGGTGCGGGCGAGGCTCGCGGAAAGGCGTGTGTGGATGTGGAGAGCGGCGCGGGTGGTGGAACGGCGGATTGTTCCACGTGGAACAATCCTTATTGCGCCTTTCCTTCTTCGATCTCGGAGGCGCGTGGAATAGGTGCAGTGGCGCGCGGAGGGCTGAAAGGCGCGGAGGGTGCTGGAGAAGAGCGTGGCGTGGAGGAAATAGAGGGCGCGGAGGGGGACGCGTGCGGAGCGCGGCAGAGGGCGGAAGGTTGAGTGGGGTGCGTGAGCCTTTGGGCGCGGTGTGGCAGCAGTTGGAGGGCTATGCGACGTATCGTAGCGTTGGGGCGGTGGTGGCGCCGTGTGCGGCGAAACCGACCGGTGCGCCGACGGCGGAGGAGTTGACGGCGCTTAGAAAGGCGCGCGCGGCGCAGTTGCCTTGCTGGTTGTCGCATACGACGCTCGAAAGTCATCGTATCATTCGCGAACATTTACACGAATCGGCGCTTTATGGCGGCGATATTTCCGGCACCGGCGTGCGTTACTGTCCAAGTCTCGAAGATAAGATTGTTAAGTTCGGCGATCGCGATGGACATCATATTATTGTGGAACCGGAAGGGCGCGATTGTCCTTGGTGTTATCCGAATGGGCTTTCTAATTCGCTTCCCGAATCGGTGCAGCTCGATCTCGTGCGTTCCATTCCCGGACTGTCGCACGCAACGCTTGCCGCACCGGCGTATGCGATTGAATATGATTGTATTGATCCGCGTGCGCTCGATGCGCGATTGGCATTGAAAGGCGTTTCGAATCTCTTTTTTGCCGGTCAAATCAATGGGACGACCGGCTATGAAGAGGCGGCGGCGCAAGGTTTTTATGCTGGCGTCAATGCGGTGTTTGAATGCCGCAAGGAAGCGCCGTTTCTTCTGTCCCGTGATGAGGCGTACCTCGGCGTGATGGTCGATGATTTGATTGTTAAAGGGAGTGACGAACCGTATCGAATGTTTACCTCGCGCGCAGAACGCCGTCTGCTGTTGCGTCAAAGCGATGTTCATTTACGGCTTCACCGTTACGCGCAACGGTTGAAGATTGTTTCAGCCGAGTTGCTGGCACTCACGGAGGCGGAAGAGGCGTGGTTGCAATCGACGGAGGCGACGTGGCGCAAAGAATGGGTGGACGGGCAGGGGACGAGCCGTTGGAAACTGCTGGCGCGCGATGCGGAGAGTGCCGATTCGGTGGCGCGTGCGGCGCGTGCAAGTGATGGAGCGTCCTCATCGGTTTCGCTCGTGGGCGTTCCGGCAGATTGGCAGGAAGAGATCGCGTTGCGTGCGAAATATGAAGGTTATATCGCGCACGAGGCGATACAGGCAGCGCGCGCGCAGCGTGAACAGAACTTGAAAATTGCGCCGGACTTTGACTATTCCTCTGTTCGTGGTTTGCGATTTGAGGGACGCGAGAAGCTGGCACGGATTCGTCCCGATTCGCTTCGGCGCGCTTCCGGAATCCCCGGCGTTACACCGGCTGATCTTGCACTTCTTGCGCTCGCGCTGAATGATCGCCGGAGTCCGCGAAAGAAGTAGGAGAGAGGCGCACAAAGTGTGAGGGCGGCGCTGCGCGCGCTTGTCCGGAGTGAAGCGGAGCCTTGCCGGCTGTGGCGCGGCGAGCGTAGGGGGAGGAGTGCTTCGGCGGTGCGGATGCCGTTCGCCGAGCGCTGGCGTAGGGAAGGGCGCGAAGCGGACGAAGAGGAGCGCGGTCAAGAGCGGCGGCGGGAGGATTTCGGCGGCGGTGAGAGAGCGTAGGGGAGGGAGAGCGAAAGGGGCGTTGCAAAGGGGAGAACATTTTAGTATTCTATGGATTGTTAAATCTTAGAGAGGGAGCGAATGAATCAACGAGAGAGTGAAGCGTTGCGGTTGCGCGCAGATATTTTTAAGGCACTGGGACATCCCACGCGCCTTTGGATTGTTGAGCAGCTGTCAGCGGGGGAACGTTGTGTCGCCGATCTCGTGGAGGGGGTGGAGGAAGGCTTTTCTGCTGTCTCGCAACATTTGGGAGTGTTACGGCAGGCAGGTATTTTGAAAGACGAACGCCGTGGGAAGCAAATCTACTATTCGTTGACCTTCCCCTGCATTTCGGAATTGTCAGCACTTTTGGGGGCGAAAATACCCGATAAAAAGCGTTCGCGGTTGATACAGTTACGTCGCGCGCTTGCGGTGCTTTTGCTGTTTGTTATGGGATATGGCTTAAGTTTGGCTGTGCGGGCTCCGGGTAACGGTGCGGCGCAGACGACATTAGAGAGTTCGCGTGCAGAGCCCTGTGGGCAGAGGACGCGAGGAATAGAGAAAAGAGGAGTAGGAAACAATGAAGAGTGCAATACTGGCGGTCGCGCTGCTGTTCTCGGTGGCGGTTTTTGCCAAAGATTGTCCGAACGGCAATTGTCAGGTAAAGGCTACGGACGGAAAGACGGCGGTTTGCGAAAGCAAAGCCGAGGGCAAAAAAGGCGAATGCAAGAAGGATGCTAAAGCTTGCAAGAAAGATCCGAAAGCGTGCAAACGCGCCGGAAAGAAATGCCCCAAGGCAGACGGCAAGTGCCCTGAAGGCAAGGCGAAATGCCAAAAAGCTGACGGTACCGGTCCGAAGGCTGAAGGTAAGGCGCAATGCAAACGCGTGCGTAAAGGTCCGCGCCCTGCAACGGTGACGCCTGCCGCAGAACTTACTCCGGCAGTCGAGGTCACACCGGCGGTCGTGACGCCTGCTGTTGAACTTACTCCAGCGGTCGAAGTGACAGCGGCGGAATAGAGTGGCGGTACATATAAGCGAGGCGTCTTCGAAAGGAGGCGCCTTTCTTTGTGGCTTCGGTGGAGTGGGGGAGGCGTAGCGGCGGAGTATCGTGGCTGACAGTAGGTGCGGCGGCTCTTGTCCGATGGGTGAGGCGAGCGGCAGGTCGGTTAAGTTGTGGAGCGTGGTGGCGAACGGCGTGGCTTGTGGCGGAATAGGGCGGACGTGCGGAGTGGAGGAGGCTTGGGGGCGCGCGGAGAGCGGTCGGCGGCGCGAAAAAGAGGCGCTTTTGCGCGTTGGCGGAGAGAAAATAAGGCTTTGATTGCGGAACTGCTTTTGCTAAGCTAATGCTGTGATGTGAGGTATAGCTTGAGAGGTTTATCGAAATGAAGAGCATTTTACAGAGGCTTTTTGGAGCGTCCGTTTTAACGGGCGTGTTACGTGCATTGAGTACGGTTCTTGTCGTGGCGTTGATGACGTGTACGGCAAGGGCGGAAACAAAAATGCTCTATCATCTTGATTTTGAAGGCGCTACGGATACGGAGCGGATTGCAAATCGTGGAAGTGGAAGCGCTACGCCGACGAAAGAGGGGACGCTGACGTTTGAGGCGCATAGCGGTTTTGGTAGCGCCGTCAAAAATGATGGCGGTTACATAAGGATTGCCGATGCGGCGGGCTTGGGATGTTCCACGGAGAGCGGTTTTACGATTAGTTTCTTCGTTAAGCGTTCAACAGGTAGTAGTTGGCAGACGAATCTCGGTTTTCGTGTCGGAGGGATGAACGTTGCTTTTATGCAGGATGGTGCGCAGAAGTATACGGTAACGTGTCACGATTGGGACTTTGCTGGTGGTAGAAATTCGTTCGATTATCAAACGGATGTATGGCAACATTTTGCTCTTGTGTATGAGAATAATTGCCCGACGGTGGCAAGTGGTGCTACGCGTGCGGGGCGTCCCGGATTTAGCATTTATTGTGATGGCGTGTGGGTCGGCTATATGTGGCGTTCAGATACATCGGGCGACGGAATGGTGAGTGGCAATCTGACGGAGGTGCTGATTGGACGCGGGCGGCGTAATAATGGTGGGGCAACTGCTACGATAGAAAATGGTGTTTTGCTGTCGCAGTTTGACGAGGTGGCGGTTTTTGACCGTTCGTTGAACGCGGAACAGATTTTAGAGCTATCGAAGGGCGTCGCCGCCGTTCCGACGGAACCGCGAAAAGAGCCGAAAGTGCTCTATCAGCTTGATTTTGAAGGGGCTACGGATGCCGATCGCGTGGGAAATCGCGGAAGCGGACGCGCGGTGCCAACGGTGGAGGGGACGCTGACGTATGAGTCGCATAGCGGTTTTGGCAGTGCTGTTAAAAATAATAGTGGCTACATAAAGATTGCCGATGCGGCGGACTTGGGATGTTCCACGGAGAGCGGTTTTACGATCAGTTTCTTCGTTAAGCGTCCGCCTGCATCGTCGGTGATAAATTGGCAGACGAATCTCGGTTTTCGTGTCGGAGCGCTGAACGTTGGTTTTATGGAGGACAATTCGGATCACTATACGGTGACGTGTCATGATCAAGATAATGAAGGCTGGAGGAATACGTTTTCTTATCAAGCGGATACGTGGCAACATTTTGCTTTTGTGTACGAGCGTAATTGCCCGACGGCGGCAGACGGCGCTACGCGATCGGGCGCTCCCGGATTTAGCATTTATTGTGATGGCGTGTGGGTCGGCTATTTGTGGCGTCCTTTGATCGCGGATAGGGGGACGTTCAGTGGCAATTTGACGGAGGTTTTGATTGGACGTGGGCGGCGTAATGATAACGGTGGTGGGGCAGGCGCTACGATAGAAAGTGGTGTTTTGCTGTCGCAGTTTGATGATGTGACGGTTTTTGACCGTTCGCTGACGAAGGAACAGATTTCAGCGCTATCGAAGTCAAAAGTCGTTTCGGCAAAGCCGCAAATGCTTTATCATCTGGATTATGATGGTCCTCCGAGTGATGCTAAAAACGGCGTAGATATTACGAATTCGGGTACGGGTACGATCGTGCCGGAAGAGGTCGGAGGGGGCTATCGCGGATATGCTTCTTCAACGATTGGCGGTTGGTGTAGTCAGCTTCATCGGGGGATTGCGCGTATTGCAGCTCCGACAGGCATTGGATGTTCGACAGAAAAAGGCTTTACGCTGAGTTTTTATCTCAAGAGTGATCGTACTGCGGAAGCAACGCTGTTTTCGCTTTTTGGTTTTCGTGTCGGTGACAATAACTTTTCACTCGACAAGAAGGCGGCAGAGCAAAAGTATGTTTTCACGACGACGGGAAGCGGTTTTTCTTCTTCGGTGGAGATTCCTTGTGCGACAGCAGGCCAGTGGCAACATTTTTCGATTGTCTACGTTCCGGCGGTTGATGCGTCTGCCGCCCGATATGAGATTTATTCGGACGGCATTAAGGCGGGGGCGTTGACCGGTGCGGCGACCGGTGCGTTGACGGAAGTGATTGCCGGACGCGGACGGAGTACGAATGCTGCGGACGGCGCTCTCAAAGCGGCGTCGGGTTATGATGGTGGAAACAGTTACATTGATGAGGTGGCAGTGTTTAATGCGCCATTGACGGCGTCGCAACTGCTGTGGCTGTCGATGAATCGGGCGACGCTTCCGCCGGCGCAACTGCTTTATCAGATTGATTACGAGGGGAATAGCGAGGCTGAGCGGCTTTCCAATAGGGGGAACGGTCCTATGGTTGGGCGCAAAGTGGCAACGACCGGTACGGGATCGGGCGACTTTGTCTTTGAGCCGACAGGAAAGTTTGGCAGTGGCGCAGGGAAGATTGTCGATTCTACGAGTGGCGTTTTGCAGATTGTAAATTCAGCAGGACTGGGCTGTTCGACCACGACTGGGTTCACATTGAGCTTTTACCTCAAGAAAGAGAGTGCCGGAGGTAATTGGAGAAGATATTTTGGTTTTCGTGTCGGAGATAAAAATGTCTATTTGATGAAGAATGCCAGCGAGCAATATGCGTTGGCGTATCCTGAGCAGGAAGCAGGCAATCGGAAACCGTTTAATTATAAGCAGGATGGACAATGGCAGCATCTTGCGATTGTTTATGAGCCGGCGTGCGCGACGAACGTGGACGGTTCTACGCGTTCCACGGCTGGTTGTGCCGTTTATTTGGACGGTGTTTGGGCAGGATATTCGCTCGTTTCTGCCGTTGGAAATGTGACTGAACTCCTGATCGGGAATGGACGCAAAACGAATGCGGCGGATTCTTCTCTTGAAGAACAAGTTCCGTCGGTCTGTTATTTTGACGAGGTGTCACTGTTTGACCGATCGTTGAACGCGGACGAGATTGCGGCATTGGCAGCGAAGACGGCGGACAGCGCCGTTCCGCCGGTGACGCTCTGGACGGGGACGGTGGAAGCGGATGTTGCGGCGAGTGCGCTGACGGTAACGAATGGTACAGAGACAAAGGCGTTGTCGGCACTGACGCGTGAGGCAGTCGTGACGCTGACGGTGACGAAGGCGGCAACGTTGACGATGGATACGGCGTGTACGTTCGAACTGCTGTCGGTGACCGGTCAAACGTTGACGGTCGGCGGAAGCCATCAGCTGACGGTGAAAGATTTGGATGTGCGGGCGTCGTCGGTCGTGTCGAATGCGGGCGCGTTGGTGGCGACAGAGGTGCGTGTGGCGGCAGGAAAGACGTTGGGCTTTGCCGGTGATTGCGGCGTCTGTGCCAGTAAGGTGGCGGGTAGCGGTGCGGTGGCGGTGCTGTCGGGAGCGACGCTTTCGTTGACTGGTGCAAATTCGTATTCGGGCGGAACGGCGATTTCCGGAAAGTTGAACAATGTCGCCGGTGCAACGTTTGGATCGGGTCTTGTCTCCGTGCTTGCCGGCGGAAGTTTGGATTTGAACGGTGCTGATTTTACCTCTGCTTTGACGCTTGCCGGCGGTACGGTACTCAATTCGGTGGCGCCCGTGGCGCCTGCTACGGCGCCGAAGCTTGCAGGCAATCTGACGTTGACGGCAGATTCTGCGATTGAGGTCGCGAATGCGATTGTCTTGGGATCGGGGAGTTCGGCGCCAAAGACGCTGAACTTGGGTGGATTTAAGCTGACGAAGCGTGGCGTGGCAGACGTTTCTCTGAATGGTATCAATACGAATGGCACGGTCGGCGGTACGTTGTCCGTGGGCGCTGGTTCGGTGACGTGGGAGACGAATCTTGCCCTTCCTTTGGCAACGATTGAGGTCGCGACGGGCGCGACGTTTAAGATTGGTGAATCGGCGACTGGAGCGAATTGGTCGGCGGAGTTTGCCGGATTGAAGGGGACGGGGAGCGTTGATCTTGCCGACTTAAAGACGTTGAAACTGTCGGGGGCAGGCGCTTACGCTTTTACGGGGACGCTGACGCGCCGGAATGCTGATTTAGTGATTGAGAAGTCGGCGATGGGGGCGCAGTCAATCGGAGCGCTTCCGACCGTCGGGACGGCGGCGGATCTGCGTGGCGTGAATTTGACGGTCGCGGCGGGAAATTTGGATTTAGCTTCGGCAGCTACGAATGTCGTGGAATTGCTGTCGTTGACCGGTGGAACGCTGATGAATAATGGTGCTGGCGCTGTGACGGTGCAGTCGGCGGAGATGAGTTCCGGTAGCGTGCTCTTCTTGCCCTCTGCGGTCGGGACGGCGCGGACGGCGCGTCCGCTGGCGATCTCAAAGGCGGCAGTTTCCGTTGCCAACTTTACGCTGGCGGCAGATGGGATTATTCAATACAAAGCAATCGAAGACTTTAACAAGTGGTTCCCGAAAGGCTTTATTTCAGACTATGCTCAGCTGACGGTGGAGCTGACCGATGTGGACGGTCTGACTGCCGCGATGACGTTCCCCTATACGTTCAAACTGTTGGGTGTGCCGGAGTCGGCAACGATTAAGGCGATTAAAGGAACGAATTCAGAGTTTGTGCTGATTGACGGATTGAGCGTCACACTGACTTCGCCGCTCGCCTTTGATGTGACGCTGCCGCGTGCGACACATCATTATACGTTTGACCGAACGTTAGCTGACAGCGGTAGTGGAGGCGTCAATCTTAATGGAGAGGGTGGGAGTTGGACGGACTCCGATGCTGGAGCAGCGCTGGTGATGGGGACACCGTATAACGGAGTCACACTGGCGAATGTCGGCACCTTTACGGTGTCGGCGATGATTCGCGGCGGAACGATTCCAGAGAAGGGGCTTTTCTTTGGATTGGGAAATATATATTCCCGTACGCTTCTGGTCTATCGCGGAGCAGGCGATACGATTTGTATCGGTACTGCGCCGAATAATACGGCAGCCACGGAACTGTTTCGTGTGCCGGCGCCCAATTTAGGAATTGCATCGCGATTGGTGACGCTGACACGTCAAAATAATCGACTGACACTGTTCCTTGATGGCGAGAGAATCGGTGATGTTGCGTTTGCCGATGCCATTGGAGCCGCCGGTTTCCAAGTGGGTAAAATTCACGGTGGACTTTTGAACTCCGGTCTGAAAGATGGTACGGGCGGAGTGATGGATGATTTGCGGATTTACAAAGCTGTCGCGTTCGGGAAGAGCAGCGTTCAGCGTGTGTTGGCGGAGATTGCCACGCTTCACCGCTGGCATACGGCGGCATTGCCAGCAGAAGCGTTTAATCCGGCGGCGACCGATTGGAAATTGGCGAACGGTACGTCGGGGCGCTATGACGCGATTCCATCGGGAGACAGAGGTCGGGCAACGGCACTGGTGACGTTCACGCAGCCGGTGGCGTTGGCAGAGGTGATGAGCTCGATGGCTTCGTTGACGGCGCTGAGTGTCGCGGTGGACGGGGCGGCATTGACCGTGACGCCGACGAGCCTCGCGGCGATGGTGCCGATTGCGAAGCCGGCTTCCGTTGCGAATGTCGGCTTTGTGAATCCGATAACGATTGATTTGCAGCACGTGAAAGCGGCGTTGGTCGCTGCGTGGCTTGCCGATCCAACGTTGGAATTGGGACTGCTGCAAGGGCGTGCCACCGGTGCGCTGACGGTGCTCAATGCGCCGGAAGGATTTACTTTCACCCTCGATCCGAGGGCGGACGGCTTTACCTATGTCAAGATGAGCTCTACGCTTTTCACCGGGCTTGCGCCATCCATTGCTGTTAATTTTGGCGCTGCTGATGCGCTCGCGGCGGAGACTCTGTATGGCTTGTCCGGCGTGCAAGTGCTTGGCAAGCACTGGAATGTATTGAGTACGACGAGTGGAGTTGAAGGGAATAATGGAAATACTCAAACGGCGACGTTTACAGCGCCGGTGACGGTCAATGATGTGGCGGGAGCGACGCTGGCAACAACGATTGAAACGGATGCGTGTGACAGATATGAGTTAGAGGCGACGTGGAATCCTCTTTTGCGCGGTATTCTCGGAGATTATTGGGCGAGTTTATATCGAAGCGAGAGGGGATGGCCGCAGATTCGATTTAAGAACGTCCCGTATTCGCGCTATACGTGCTTTCTTTATATGGCAGACAGTGCGGGTGGCTGGGATTCTAACGGCTCTATCACGCTCAATGCTGAGACGTCAAAATTTTACTTTATGGCGCCGGGATCGACGAAAGCTTCAATTGCTACTACGAATACGAAGTGGGGAAATAATAAAACGAAAGAGCCGATTTTAGGGCAGAACGTGATTAAGATTTCCGATATGACCGGCGCGGAGCTGACGCTTCGGGCGTGGCGTAGCAATGGTTTGAAAGCGCGTGCGAATATCAGCGCGGTGCAGTTGGTCTCCTCTGATGTCTATACGCGAACGTTGAGTGCGAATGGAAGCTGGTCGTCGGCAGACGCGTGGACGCTTGCCGGGAGTACGACGACAGCGGATCAGCCTTCGAATGGCGCTGCGGTGCTACTGACGTTGACGCGCGATTGTACGCTCACGGTCGATGCGCCGCTGACGCTTTCTAATCTTGTCGTTCTTGGCGGACATACGCTGACGCTGGAATATAGCGATGCGTTTATTACCGATGCCGATTATCTTAAGATTCGTCCGTTAACGCCTTTTGTTACAACGTTGCTGTCGGGGCATTACGATCTTGCGACGGTGAAAGTGACATTGCCGCTCTTGAAATATGCCGCTTCGGCAACGATTGAGCAGAGTTCTTCACGTGCGATTGCCACGGTGACACTTCCGCCCACGGCGTTCCCTGAGCAAGCCTCAATTAGCGTCAACTTTGCAGATGGGAACGATTTTTATATTCCGAATGAAGAGGTGAGCGGTTATTTGCCTGTCGCAGGGAAATTTTGGACGCAGGTAGGCATATGTTCTAGCCCAACGGCAGTGAAGCAGTATGATGGGATTAGAACGAGTGAAGTCGCATCGGCACTGACCGCTATTAAGGCTGGTGGAGGCGGTAATTTATGGAGTAATGGTAATAATAAAACGGTTCTTCTTAGACGTTATCTCGATGATGACAATTCTAGTAAGGGACCAGATATTCGTTTGACGCTGCCTGATGCGTTTGCGACTGCCGGTTATACGGTCGTTGTCTATGCCAGTGCTGACAATATTGCTGCTAACCACGCTTTTCCAAAAAAGACGGTCAACGGTACTGCTTATACTTATGATGCCGCCGCGCACAAAACAGTCGCAGGCGATGCTCTGTGGGGGCACAATGGTACGCTTACGCCGGTCGAGGGGGAGAACTATCTCGTAATTGAAGGGCAGAGGACGAATCCTCTCACCATTCTGAGTTCGCCTGAGAGAGGTTATCGTGGCACGATTGCCGGTTTTCAGGTGATTAAAAACAGTGATCCGACGTTGGTGCCGGCGTATCGTGCGACGTTGAGCGGAACGGCGAATTGGGGCGCGTTGAGCTGGACGAAAGAGGGAGCAGGCGGCGGCGTGGCGCCGAGTACAGGCGATACGGCGGTGCTGATTTTGGCGGCGGACGCTACGCTCACATTTGATAGCAATGTCACGTTAGGACTGTTGCGTGTCATCGGTAATGGACATACGTTGCGACTGGTGGATCGTACGAAGGCAACGGTAACGCTTTGGATCTTTTCGCCCGATTTAACGTTTGTCCTCGGTGCGGAGGGAGAAACGCTTCCGACAACGGTGGCTTATCCGAAACGGGTGCGCTATGACTATCCGGTGACGGCTGCCACGGTGACGACGCCACTGTATGAAACGGAGCTTGCAAAAGGAAAGAGCGGCGCGCTTACACTTGCCGGTGGAACGGTAGAGTTTTCGGGCGGGAATGTCGCGTGGGCTCATGATGCCGAGCGCAATATGAATCCTTCCGGGACGCAGACGACGGTGCTATTTACCGGCGCTGTGAACGTTTCGGCAACGCATTTTGCTGTTGGGACGGCAACGATGCTGATGCGCGATGCTGCCGCGCTGACGTGCGAAGGACAGTTTATGCTCTCCGATGGCGGAGCCGGTCGTACGGCAAATTTCACAATGGAAGGGGACGCCTCGGTCACGGTGACGGGCTCAACGAATGTAGACAGTAATAAGGCAACAATTCTCTTTGGGCATTGGGATGGACCGTCGATGTTTACGCTGAAAGAGCGCGCGACGTTTACCGCTGAAAATGCCGATGTGCTCATCGGTAAAACGGCAAACAATCATGTGCTTAATTTGGATGGCGGCACATTTAAGGTTAAAGGTATCAAGCTGGCGGGGTACGCGTCGGGGAGCAATACGCTGAATCTCAACGGCGGAACGCTGATTTTGGGTACGACCGGATTGGATCGTTACGGGAGTACCGTTCTTCATCTGAATGTGAGGGGGAGTGGAAGCCGTTTACGCTCGACCGTTCCTTCGTATACGTTTTGGAACTCCGAGGCGGTGAAGCTGGACGGCGAATTGATCTTTGAGCCGCGTGCCGATCAGACCATCACGCTGCCGAGTCGCGCGCTGTGGACGTATGGCGCGCATGGCGGCTGGACGCTTGATGGCGCAGGAACACTCTCGTTGGGGGCGATGGAGGAGCTGCCGACGCTGATATCGCGGCAGGGGACGCTGGCGCTGCGAACCGGTGTGAGCCGTGCACCAGCGTTGACGCTTGAAGGCGGCATCGTTGACTTGAAGGGGGCGTTTGTGACGGTGGGAACGTTGACGCTGCCGGCGGCGCCGAAGCAGGCAACGATACGATTGCCACTCGTCGAAGATTTGAGCCAAAGCGGTTATTTAAGTCTCGGCAAGCAGGCGATTCCGGCGGTCAGTCAGCTCGTCTTTGAATTGGTGCTCGATCCGAACCGTCCAAGTTCGTCCAAAGTATTGCCGCAAGTGCCGTTGATTTTAGGCACGTATGGAGCGTCACCGTCGCGACTGGGCGGTTTTGGAATTACCAATAATACGAATGGCGCGATTTCCACGAGCCGTTCGGACTATTTGGTGGGTGACTCCGGTTCGGGACTGTATGCGTTGTTAGACGGTACAGAAGTGCTGAAGCCGAACAGCGTGAAGCTGACGAATACGCGCACGTATACGCTGATTCAGCGGATGGTTGATGCGTATCCGTTCTTGTCATTTATCGGTCAAGAGACGGGCAGTTTGCTCTGCATTCCTGCCGGTGGCATTGATTTGCCGCACGCCTCTTTTGTCGGCAATACGATTCGGATTGTGGCGCAGTCGGCGAAGCCGGAATGCCTCTTGAGAGGGAGTGGCTACACGTTCGCGACCGATACAACGTTTGATTTGTCGGCGTGGGGTGCGGCGATGGCGATGCCGGAAATGGTTCGCGGCGCGGTGCAAGGCATTCCGATGAGCTTCTGTCTCATTAGTGGCGCCGTGATGAAGGCATCGCCGACGGTGAAGCTTTCGGTGACGTTTACAGATCAAGACGGTACTTCGACGTATGAGCTTCCGAGCGGCTTTACCGGCCGTCTGGAACAGGGCGATCGCGGGCTTTACTATGTGGTGCGCAGTGAACGGCGTGTCCAAACGGTTTCGTTGAATTTAACGCGTCCGGCAGTCCCGACGTTACAGGCGCCACCGGCGCGGCTCGGCGTTTATCCGGTCAATGTCAACGGCTGGAATTCGTTGCTGGATGTCTTTACGTCCACCGTGCTGTGCCGTACGGATCTCGGTGGCGGACGCATTCCGACGGAACCGTTTGCGCAGATCTTCTCTTATGCGTCGCAAACGGTGTTCGATGTCAATGGCGTGAATCGGCTGTTGAAGGTCTGGCTTGATGATGCGGCGGAGCAACGGGTCCGCGTGACGGCGCCGGCGAACTTTACGGCGTATCGCGTGGCGTTGATTTGTGCCACAGATAAAGGTGCTTACGTCTATCCGTCGCTGTCGATTGGCGGACGGTCCTATACGATGGACGGCGACTATGTCCGTACGAATGTGAAAGGCGATAGCGGATGGGGGAATACGACGCGTACGCCAGCTGACACGCCGGTACTATTGGGAACGAATGCGCTGGTCTCCGATGTCTTTACGGAGCGTACGGTCGAGATTGTCATCCCGCCGTATCTGTATGGAAAGTCTTTTGGCGGACTGGCGGCATTGCAACTGATTGATGCGCCGGAAATTTCGACGGCGGCGACAGCGCAGAGCTTCTCCTATGCCTTTACGGCGGCGCAAGCGGAGACGACGGTGAAGCTTGCCGATCTGACACTGACCGGTGCAGGCGATCGCTGGGTGAACGGTCCGAATAATATTCTGACGCTTCTCTGTGACGTCGCGGTGACGCTGGAACTGCCGTCCGGCTTTGAAGCGGATCGTTTGCTCTGCTCGGGAAGTGGACATTTGACGCTCGTTTCCGAAGGCGGTGTCGCGCTCAATGCGTTGTCGGCTTCCGGCTTGGCGAATCTCACCGTCGGCTTTGATTGTCTCGGAACGGTCTATTTTCCGGCGCAAAGGCTCTCACGTTTTGAAAAGCTCTTTGACAATGTGGCACAGCCTTATTTGATTGCGGAGGGCGCGACGCTTGCGCTTGGGAAGAAGAGCGGAATCACGACGAATTACGACAAGAATGTCACGGCGGCGAGCGCCGTTTTGAAGATTGATGCGGCGTCGGTCGGCGTTTTACGGCGTGACTATCCGGTGGCTCATAGCGATACCAGCGCCTGCTCGATAACGTTTGCCTATGCGAACGGATTTTTGGATGCCGGCGGATATTGGTATGCCGATTTGCTCGTGGAAGAAGGCGATGAAATTACAACGGTGAATCAAAATCTCTGGGTGCGCGGTGGAACGACAGCGACTCATCGTATGTTCCGCTACACTCAAACGGGTGGAACGATGACGCTCAATGATGGGACGGGGAACAATCACGGTTTTCTCCTTACGCCGAGTGGTGGCGAAGGCGTTGATGGGACGTTTGTGATTTCCGGCGGACGGCTTCATGTGCCGGCGATTTTAGCGTGGGCTTCAGGAAGTCAGGTGACGATTGCTGTTTCCGGTACGGGGACGCTGTCGCTGTGGCACAAGCTTCATTCGGAGAATG
>JAVVWU010000038.1:0-15899 GCA_036651955.1 Kiritimatiellia bacterium | reverse complement strand
TAAGAGGCGCAAAGAACGGATTCGTTTTATTTTCCGTTCGATTAAACTGTTTGGGTTGAAAAAAATAAACTTTCATTTCCTCACCTTAAATACGATATCTTCAACGTTTTGAAAAGTTCCGTAGGCTCTTCACGCAGTTGACTCATTTCTTCTCTTAATGTCATACCATCTCCAGTCGATTAACAAATCTACGCCACAAAGTTAATAGTCGTGGAGTAAGACGAGGTTCTATTTAAGGATTTATAAGTGTCGCATATTCACATAATGGTTTTAGACGTGCAACCCATGCCACAAAAAAGAAAACAAGTATACCAACAGTGGCTTGAATCAAAAGCATTGCCCATGGCGAAAGTTTGAAAAAAGAAATTGGAAATACAAAAATTGCCATTATAATACAAATAACAAATGTTGGAAATGTAGCTTTAAGTTGCATTTGAAGCGTATATCCTAAAAGCCGACGATTCGGCCACGCACTAATAATTACATTCAAAGGACCGCCTATAAACGCATCAACTATAATCATTCCAAATACACCATATTGAATAGATCCAAGCAATAGTGATATTCCCACTACTTTTTTAATAATGTCTACGTAAAGCATTGTACTATTCTGTTTTAGAGCCATAATCCCAATAGAATTAATTGAATAAAAAGGATATAACGCAAAAAGGAAGCAAAACACTTGGGCATATGGGATAGCTTTCCCCCATTGATCACCAAATAATAAAAGAATCAATGGTCTTGCACATAACGCAATGCCAGTCATGAGAGGAAAAACAAGGAATGTACTACATTGAATCATTCGATGTAATGTTGCTCGTACAACCTCTCGCTGATTTTGTATTTGTACAACTGCAGGGAATGCTACGCGATTAATTGTATCATCAATACTCGTCATCGCTATCGTTGGCATCGCACGTCCCTTATCTACAAAAGCCAACTCTATTGGAGAATACATTTTTGCAATTAAGATTCCATATAAATTGTTATATCCAGCCCCCAATAACCCTAAAAATAAAAATTTCCAACCACCACGAAAAAGCTCACTCACGGAATGCCACGAAAACATCCATTTGGGGCGCCATCCAATAAAAAACCATTGCGTTCCTATCGAAACTACACTTACGCCGAGCGAGCTCCAAACAAGTGCCCATACGCCATATCCACAAAATGCGAGTCCAATCCCAAGAGACGCTTGTACTATCGAACTAATTAAATTGATTTTAAAACTTAAGTTAAACAATAATTTTTTAACCAAAATGACATATTGGATTCCATTAATTTCCCCTAAAATCAGCCCTAAGGCTTGTACTCGAAGAATTGGCACCAATATGGGGATTGCATAATATCTTGCAATCCACGGCGCGATAAAAAATAAGACAGTATATCCGATAGATGATGCAATTATACTTAGATAAAAAACTGAATTGAAGTCAAGCTCTGTCGCCTCTTTCTTTTGAACTAATGCTGTTCCTTAAACCACTATTTACAATAACGCCCATCAATGCAATAAAAATAGAAAGCAGTGCGACGGTACCATAATCTTTTGGCGTGAGAAGACGCGCCAATATCATTGAGATTACAAATCCAACAATTTGCGTACTTCCACGTTCAAGAAAAGCCCAGAAAAAGCCCTTCATTACTTTTTGTTTTAGTGCCATATATTTCCGATTATATCAAACTCATAATAGACCGTCCGGTAGGCGTATTATGTGTTTTGCTATTACACTATCCGCCCATTCGTAGAATAGCACAAGGCGTCAAGGCTCGTACCTCAGTGAGGTACGAGGTCAGGGTCAATGAGGTACGAAGGCTATCTCATTGAGGTGCGTAATTGAACCTTGGAGATCGATTAGAATACAAAATGAATAAGTAGCTGCGTGGACGACTTATTGGCGTAGTGACTAGTCAAAGTCAGTGGGAAGAGTACCATCTTGTGCTTGCAGAAAACATTGACGGATTTGTTCGAGCGTATTTTTATTTTCACACAAGGGAGGAAGCTCATCAGGCGAGAACCATTCCGTGGCGGTTGTTTCAAGATTGGGCTGAAAGGTTACGCTTTGACAGTGACAAAAGAAAAAGAGCTTGAGTACACCATAGCCCAACGGCGGATGATTGTGTTTTGCATAGGTATGAGCTAACAGTAATCGTTCGACGGTAATAATCGCACCGGCTTCTTCATATGCTTCTTTGACCGTGTTTTCAGTCGGCGTGAGCATGACTTCACACCAACCGCCGGGCAACGACCAACGTCCATTCGTTTCTTTGACGAGAAGTACACGTCCATCTTTGTAAATAAATGCGCGGGTATCAACTTTCGGTGTTTGGAATCCCGTTTCATTGCAAAACAGATCCATTACTTTTGCCGTAGGAAGATCTGCCACTTCCGCCATCATATGAGCACAAAGTTCGCGTAAACGCGTGAAACGTTCTTTATCAAATCGATCGCCCGGATAGGCTAATCCTGCTTGTGCAATCGATTGAAGTTCTTGGAGTGATGTTAACCAACGCATACAGTCATTATACTTCTTTGAACTATTGAAAGAAAAGTAACAAAACAAAGGTCCCCCAACCGAACGGCAGGGGGACCTTTAATATCGGACGCTTACTTGGAAGCGACGACGCGAACCATCTCGACAACCTTGTTGGAATAACCCCATTCGTTGTCATACCAAGAGATGACCTTGACGAAGGTAGGATCCAACTGGATGCCAGCCTTGGCATCAAAGGTGGAAGTGCATGATTCACCACGGAAATCGGTGGAAACGACCGATTCTTCCGTATAACCGAGAACGCCCTTGAGCTCGCCTTCAGAAGCTTCCTTCATCGCAGCGCAAATGGCCTCGTAAGAAGCTTCCTTGTTGAGCTCTACGGTCAGGTCAACGACTGAAACGTCTGACGTAGGAACGCGCATGGACATTCCAGTCAACTTTCCATTGAGCTGAGGCAACACTTTGCCAACGGCCTTAGCTGCACCGGTGGAAGAAGGAATCATGTTCTCAAGAATTCCACGACCGCCGCGCCAATCCTTCTTGGAAGGACCATCGACTGTCTTCTGCGTGGCTGTTGCCGCATGAACGGTGGTCATCAGACCGCGCTTGATACCAAAGGCATCATCCAAAACCTTGGCGATAGGTGCCAAGCAGTTGGTCGTGCAAGACGCATTGGAGATGATGTCCTGACCGGCATAAGACTTGTCATTCACGCCATAAACGAACATCGGCGTTTTGTCCTTGGAGGGGGCGGACATAATAACCTTCTTTGCACCTGCGGTGATGTGTGCACGCGCCGTGGCATCATCCAAGAAGAAACCGGTGGACTCAACAACCACTTCGGCTCCGACTTCGTTCCACTTGAGATTAGTAGGATCCTTCTCTGCGGTGAGGCGAATCTTCTTACCATTGACAATCATTGTATTGCCATCAACGGAAACAGTGCCTTTGAAGCGACCATGAACCGAATCATACTTGAGCATATAAGCGAGATATTCCGGCTCGAGAAGGTCGTTAATACCAACGATTTCGATATCCTTAAAATTCTCAACTGCTGCACGGAAAACCATACGACCGATACGGCCAAAACCATTGATGCCAACTTTAATGGACATTTTCTTACTCCTTGATGTTTTCACGGGGCAGTCATTCGCCGATGCGAAAGCGCCTCCGTATGAATGCCATTAGGATACTTCACACAGGGCGCTTTCGTCAACTTATGAATGATTTAAGATTTACAAATAAAAAAGAGACATCAGAAGATGCCTCTCACTTGCTTGTCACTATGGTGGAGCGAAGGGGATTCGAACCCCTGACCCCCACGTTGCGAACGTGGTGCTCTACCAACTGAGCTACCGCCCCATAGGAAACGTGCGACAAAGAATAGCAAAGCACATAAGGCAACGCAAGTATTTTGTTATCATCGTCTCATGCGCATCGCTTTTTGCTATCCCCCTATCCCTTCTATAAAAGGAACGCCTCTGTTATCACAGAATCGGCAGTTTCAGTGGTTCAGTCATCCTACGGCGATTTATCCAGTCGTACCAGCAAGTGCCGCAACGCTTCTCCAAGAGCATGGGCATGAAGTTTTGTGGTTGGACGGTATCGTACGCGAAATGACGCCGGAAACATATTGGGATGAACTTTGCACGTGGCGACCGGATGCAATATTCATTGAAACGAAAACACCAGTTGTCAAATTCCACTGGGCATGGATTCAAGAACTCAAGCGACGGTTACCGCTTTGTAAAGTTATTCTTGCGGGCGATCATGTTACCGCATTGCCAGAGGAATCAAAAAATAATGCAGCTGTAGATGTCCTATTAAAAGGCGGCGATTACGACTTCGCACTCTTATCATGGATTGAAGGACGCGCTATCGCTACTGATCTTACGACGTTACCGCCCATTGATCGTACATTGACCCGTTGGAAAGATTACGCGTACCGCAATGGGAACTTCGCCCATACACCGGGGGCTTACATGATGTCAGGTCGCGATTGTTGGCATGGCAAATGTACGTTTTGTTCATGGACAACACTTTACCCCACGTATCGCGTACATACCGTGCAACAGGCATTGGATGAAGTCGGCGAACTCATTGCACTCGGTGCAAAAGAAATTATGGATGACACGGGAAGTTTTCCGATCGGCAGATGGCTAAAAGATTTTTGCGAAGGCATGATTGCACGAGGCTATCATCAGAAGATACAGATTGATTGCAATATGCGGTTTGGCGTATTAAGTCTCAACGATTATAGATTGATGAAAAAAGCAGGCTTCCGCCTCGTTCTCTTCGGCGTAGAATCTGCCAACCAAACGACCCTTGACCGTTTGAAGAAGAATTTAACCGTTGCCCAAGTACGGGAAGGCGCGCAATGGGCAACGAAGGCGGGGCTTGATGTACACGTGACACTCATGTTTGGCTATCCATGGGAAACGTATGCCGATGCACAACGGACTTCCGATTTAGGACGAGAACTTTTACGTACAGGTCACGCGTCTACACTTCAAGCCACATGGCTCGTCCCTTACCCCGGGACAGCACTTTTCAAAGCATTACAAGCCTCTGGCGATTTACTCTCGGAAGATTGGGATGTTTACGATATGCGCAAACCGGTGATGCGGTGCCCCTTAACGGAAGCTGAAATCAAAGCCTTTATCGCTCGTACCTACCGCGGATTTCTTCAACCGCAAGCTCTTGCACGTCGTATTTTTTCACTCGTGTGCCATCCCATCCAGAACTTTCCCTTCCTTGTCCGTGGCGTTGCCGCTTTGTCGGGACATCTGAAAGACTTTCGGCAATAGCTTCTCTGCGCTTAAGTCCGTTGAAGCCTTACTTCCGATACTTCTAAAAAGATTTGTCGTTTATAAACGACGCTCCATCTTTGCAATCTTTCATAAAATCAGAACATGATTGTCATTTAACACGAAAATGCTGTAGAATGAAAGACGTTTTTAAGCTGGTAGGCGGAAGCGCGGGTGCGCGGCCAAGCCAATCTAGCCAAACGAATAAATGGAGATCCATCATGAGCTGTTGCTGCAAAGCCATTGAATCTATCAAGAACACGAAACTCCGTACGTGGGTGAAAGAATTCGCCGAACACGCTACGCCTGATCACGTTGTCATTTGCGACGGTTCCCAAGAGGAATTTGACCGCCTCGCGAACCAAGAGGTTGCGCGCGGATCATGGATTAAACTGAATGAGAAAACGCGCCCCGGGTGCTACCTCGTTCGTTCTGATGCGTCCGATGTCGCACGTGTCGAAGACCGTACATTCATCTGCTGCAAAGATAAAATCAATGCAGGTCCTACCAATCATTGGATGGATCCTACCGAGATGAAAAAGATTATGTGGGATCTTTACAAAGGTTGCATGAAGGGTCGTACCCTCTATGTGATTCCTTTCTCCATGGGTCCCATCGGCTCTCCTCTCTCCAAATTCGGTGTTGAATTGACCGACTCTGCCTATGTCGTTTGCAATATGCGCATCATGACGCGTATGGGAACAGCCGTTCTCAATGCAATTGACGAAAAGACGGAAGTCATCAAGTGCTGCCATTCTGTCGGTGCTCCTCTTGAGCCCGGTCAGCAAGACGTTGCTTGGCCTTGCGCTCCAATGGACAAGAAGTACATCACGCAATTCACAGATCCGGGCGAAGAAGCCATTTGGTCCTTTGGTTCCGGGTACGGCGGAAATGCGCTCTTGGGCAAGAAGTGCTTCGCCTTGCGTATCGCCTCCTCGCTCGCTCGTAAAGAAGGCTGGATGGCGGAGCATATGCTCATCCTCAAGCTGACGAATCCGGAGAATAAGAGCTACTTCATCACAGCGGCATTCCCGTCTGCCTGCGGCAAGACGAATCTCGCAATGATGCTTCCCTCTTTGCCCGGTTGGAAGGTTGAAACCTGCGGTGATGATATTGCATGGATCCATGTTGACAAGAAGGATGGCAAATTCCACGCGATCAACCCTGAAAACGGCTTCTTTGGCGTTGCGCCGGGAACTTCCAAGCTCTCCAACCCCAATGCGCTCGCGGCATGCGAAGCAAACACCATCTTCACGAACGTTGTTCTGACCGATGATGGCAATGTGTGGTGGGAAGATATGGGCATTCCTGCTCCTGCGCATGGTATCGACTGGAAGGGCAACGATTGCTACGCTTCCAAGGCCAAGCCGAACAAGATGGTTGCGGCTGCTGATGGCACAGGCGATCCGATCAAGGCGGCACATCCCAATTCCCGCTTCACTGCACCGGCTTACCAGTGCCCTGTCATTGCCAAGGAATGGGAAGCCCCTGAAGGCGTTCCTGTTGACGCAATCCTCTTCGGTGGTCGTCGTCCGTCGACCATTCCTTTGGTCAATATGGCGAAGGATTGGGCGCATGGCGTCTATATGGGTTCTGCTGCCGGTTCTGAAGTGACCGCCGCTGTTATTTCCGATAAGATTGGGCAAGTTCGCCGTGACCCCATGGCAATGCTTCCCTTCATCGGTTACAACATGGCTGACTACTTCGCGCATTGGCTCGAAATGGGACAAAAGACGACAACCGACAAGCTCCCGAAGATTTTCTTCGTGAACTGGTTCCGTAAAGATGCAGATGGCAACTTCATGTGGCCCGGTTTCGGCGACAACAGCCGCGTTCTCAAGTGGGTTTGCCAAGCGATTGAAGGCAAGGCGAAATCCAAAGATACGCCGATTGGTGTTATGCCGACGGATGATGCAATTGACCTGAGCGGTTGCGAGACCACGCCCGAAATGCTTCATAAGCTTCTCACCGTCGATGTCGATGGTTGGAAGACAGAAGTTGCCGGCGTAAGAGAGTCTTGGATTAAGTTCGGCGATCGTATCCCTGCCGCATTGACCGCCAAGCTGAATGAGCTTGAAGCTGGTCTCAACAAATAAGCGAGTAGAATTCTCTACAAGCAAGACCCCCGTCCTTCGGTACGGGGGTCTTTTATTCTATAAATTATGAGGAAGGCAGCACTATTTGCTATACTGCGAAGCAACTTAAAAGGCGCTTTATGGATTTTACAAAACCAACGAATCAAGAACGACATCAACGCAAGCCTCGTGGCGTGACGTTTAGAATCATACGCTTTTTAAGCCTAACATTTGCCTCCCTTTTATTATTCGCACTTGCAGTGCCGACGCTTCTTTCAATGGAATGGGCGCGGCTTTTTATTGTGACAAAGATTAACACCGCGATTGCACCTGCGACGCTTTCCATCGCAGAAAGTTCTTTCGCATGGTTCTCACAACAGGAAATTAAAAATATCGTTTATACCGACGAACGGCAAGGAATAAAAGCAACGATTCCGTTAATAAAAACAAACTCGCTTTGGTCGCTCCTGCCACTTGGAATTATTCATGCAGAGATAAGCGTAGAATCTCCTGACATTGTCTATACGCCCGTAGCAAAAACGCCTCTGCCGCTTCAAGGCGGAGAGACTTTTCACCGTACGTCACCATCAACAGAAAAAACGGCACCGATTGTTTTACCGACATGGAATCTGACGGCACACGTAGTTGTCAATAAATGTTCTTTCCGCTTATCAACACTTCCGGAGCCCGTACTCTCCGACCTTCATCTCGATCTGCTCATCCCCTCCTTCCAAGAGGACATTACGGCAACGCTTACAACCGCGCTCTTTGATGCACAAGCTTCCGCGGAACTTACCACCGCAGGATTAAATGCGCTCGTGACACGCGACGGCGTTCCGTTACGGACGGCAACGTTCAAATGTACCGCCCCATGGGGAAATGCGCTCATTGAAGCCTCTGCGATGAACGCCCTTCCTTATCCGCAAGCCACACTGTCGCTTTCACTTGATTTACCAAAAGTACTTCTCCGCGCCCAAACATTAGGCTTTGCAAAGGAAGATTTATCCATACGTTCAGGAAGCCTTTCATTGAAAGCTGGACTTCTTCCGCAACCATCAGGAATACTCGATATTTCCTCGGAACTCAGCTCACGTGATATTGTTTGCGAGTGGCAAGGAAAACCGCTGACACTGTCTCCGCATTTTTCCCTGCGCGCGCTTGTCGATCCCGCACATCCACTTGATTCGCAACTCAAAAAGTTCTCGCTCGAATTCCCCGGCTTGCTTGCTTCCGGTAAAGGTCGTATCGGAGAAGGAGAACTCATCGCCGCACTTGACGTCGTAAAACTCCTGACGACGTTCCGCCCCTTCCTCGGAATTGAACCTCCTGCCAGTCCATTAAGCGCAAAGCTCAAAATCAACTCTCAAGCGAAGCAACTTTCACTTAATGCTTCTGCCGAATCTGCCACGCAAAAGCTTTGCACCTTAACATTCTCTGCCGATGGCATTGTCCCTGCAACTCAAGCTTTCGGAAATGCAAAGCTCAATAGCGAAGTTCATCTTGGCGCATTGAACGAGTTCTTTAATGTCGCCGCTTTGCAGCGTTGTCAAGGAACGGCATATTTGAATGCGACAGCCATCGGCTCTCTCGATACATTCAAAGCAAACGCTCTTTTTGCGTTGCGTAATATCCAGTTCAAAACGACTTCATGGGCTATTGATGAAGGCTCCCTCGCAGATGCTTCGATGAGTCTTTCACGTGCCAAAAACACAATTTCAATTTCAGACTTGACGCTCAAAACTCCGCTCGTGACGACACAAGGAACAGCGACCTTTGACCTTTCTCGCGCGATCTGTAGCGCGACATTAAAAGGCACGCTTACACCTCATCCGCTCTTTGCGAAATGGCGCGTCTGGGGCGCCGATGAGACACAATTCATTCCCACCGGAACCGCCGCGTATACATTGTCAGTTGCTCCCGGGAAAAATAGTTTTCCGCAACTCTCGCTTTCGCTTGCCTCTGAAGATTTACAAATTGCACTTGCCCCGCAACGTCCTTTTGCCTGCCCCCTCAAGCTGATTGCTAAAACGGCAGATGAAAGTAAAGGTATTTTGAAACTAGAAACCTTTATCCTTGAATCACCTTATCTTTCTGCAACTGCATCAGGCGATTTCATCTACGACACACAAAGCGTTCGCCTTCAAGGAAATCTCACACCGGACTTTGAAAAGTTGTGGTCCCTTCCCTTTGCCGATGCTTACCGCGAACTCCTTTCGATTACAGGACGCAACACACGTGCATTTTCGTTCGAGACGCCCTTGGGTGATGGAATGGAAGGCGTCGCCAACTACGGCAAAGGAACTGCTGAAGTCGCCTTTGACCGTGTCACCTTCCCCGGGCTGGCAATTCCGCATGGGAATGCGAAGGTCACACTGAACAATGGCGTTTTTGCATTTGATGGACGTGTCGCCGTCAATGGTGGTACCGTTTGCCTCAATCCACGTGTCAACCTCTCCTCCAAACCCTATCAATTAACGCTGCCCAATGAGTCGAAAATTTTGGATGAAGTCAAACTCACAAAAGATTTATTAGACGTCGCACTCAAATACGTCAATCCGCTTCTGCCCGGTTCTGCCACTCCCACCGGATCGCTTACAGTCAACGTTCATTCGTTGCAAATGTCGCTCAATGAAGCACCGCTTGCCAGTTTACAGACACAAGCAACGCTGCAAACGCGCGGCTGTAGTTTGCAACCCAATGGGACCCTCGGTGCGATTCTTGCACTCACACAACTGCGCGATAAAATTGTCACGTTACCCGATCAAGATCTGAACTTCGCCATTACAGAAGGTACGCTCACCTCCTCCCCCATCAATATGCGATTAGGTGTCGTAAAGCTTACCTGCCAAGGCTCTACCAATTTGCTCACGCAAGCCATCCACTACGAAGTCATGCTTCCGCTCACCGAACAGTTACTCGGCGAGAAAATCTCCAAGCAGCTCCATACCGATATTCTACGCTTACCGATTGGTGGCACAGTGAATAAACCAACCGTTGATACCGCTCCCTTACTTGCAGTCTTACGTGAGTTCGCTTCCGGACGAATTGTTGAGAGCCTCTCCAAAAAACTGGATAAAGCACTCAAACGCGACGACCGCGATACGCAAGATCTTGGGCGTGCGCTCGAAAATCTTTTCAGGAAGAAAAAGAAACAGTAGCATGGCAACAGATTGGAACATTCAACCGCGCACCGCGTACTGTACAAACTGCCACACCGCGTTCCTTCCGGGAAGTACAGGGCATTCTTTGCTCCTACAAGAAGCGCATGGCTTTCTCCGTCACGACCTTTGCCACAGCTGTTTTCTCGCCCTACCCAAAGGTGCCGCAACCTCCGCATCCGCCGCATGGACCTTTACCGTTTCTCCTCCAAGCAACGTCAAGTCACAAGAAGAAATCGTTCACAAAGAAACCGTCGAACATTTACTTCGCGTCCTCTTTGAACGACACGATCCGGCAGATCTAAGCGTCATTTATATTCTTGCCATCTTAATGGAACGCGGGAAACAGTTGATTGAACGTAGCCTCAGCGTGAACGCAGAAGGACATCGCGTTCGACACTATGAGCATAAAAAGAGCGGCGATCTTTTTGCAATCATTGATCCGGGCTTAAGAGAAGAAGATATTGCCATCGTCCAGCAACGTGTCATGCGCCTTCTTGAGGACGGTGCGACGACGTCCCCTCCCACACCTCACGTACGCCGGCGCAGCCCGAATAACCACCATGGACGCATCGTCCGACGGAAACGATTTTTATGACAAGAGCACTTCTTTACATTCTGAGCGTCGCACTCCTTGTTGGACTCGTCTTTTTATGGACGCGTGGAGCGCAACGTCGGCGATTTATGAAAACGTTTCGCACTCAACAGCCTTGGGCAGCTGAATACGCCGAGTTTCTCCGTCTGATCGAACGTGCCTATGGATTACCGCGCGGCAGTGCCCAAAAGATTCCAGCCACACGCTCCCCGATGAACCTTTACCTCGTCCTTTACCCCGAACATTGCATCTATGATGCGTGCGAAAACGAACATTTCCTTACCGCCCTCACACGGAATCCCAGCGTCAAACTTCCCGACGATCCGCTATCGACATCATTTGCAGTGCTTGCCGATTGCTGGCAAGCGCCGTAATGCAATCAATCTTCAGCGCGCCCTGCCCCTTCTGCACGCGCCCTATTGACTTTTTCTCAAAACATTCAAAAAAAGCGGCGGCTCTTTTAACAAGCGAATAACATCTGACGGTTTTAGTGACAAATAAAATGCCAATGCCGCCGCTTGGCAGTTCAATGATTTCGTCGGATTAAATGTGATATCGGTAAAAGCACTGTACCGCTTACATTCCTCAAAAAGCTTTGGATGATGATCGAAAAATGAACGAAGCGCATGACAATAAAGGAAAAAGTAAAATCCTTCTTTCGGTTCTAGCGCATATTCGTGACCATTTTGCGAGAAACCAACAATCTCCATCTGAGACACTTTAGCGATTCCATGTTCCTTTGAAAATTCATCCAACTTCTGCTGAATCTTTTTCTTTACTTGCTTCGGATCACTCTCGAGAAATTCAACAAACGGTCCAACCTTTACCTCATGGTTGCCAAAGACTTTTGAACACTGAAAAATATTTTCAACAGAAACAAGCTTTCCGTTAAGACTTTTCATCGGGATAGATAAATTTAATGCACTGAGTTGGACACCTAAAGGAAAAACACTCTTTGTCGAAACATCAAGGATTTCAAAAGGCTCTTTCTCGTTTTGTTTAATCGCATCATGAAAAGCTACCAGACTGCGCTGATGCTGAATAAGAGAGAATCCGGGATACCATTCAAAAGAAAGCTCACGCTTAATATATCCGACCGCCTCTTTACACGGTAAAAAATAGGGACGCGTGGCGTTCATATGAATCTCCTATTGAAACAGTTCTGGCTGAACAACAATCTTTTCTTGTGAGTAGTTGACATTGTTCATTTTCATAACGTTAATTAACCATTTTCTATTTTCATCATCCGCCACATAAATCTTCTGCCAGAAAAGAAACGGTATAGAGGCAAAGAAAAGACATTCCGCCTGTTGATTAAAAGGGCTGTTTTGAGTGTCATCAGCAAAAAGAGCGTTAAATCCTTCGACACCACTACGCGGTCTCACATTTCGTGTCGCGGCATTTGTGGGGGTAAACTGGCATTTCCCATTTTTAAGGACATCCGGATGGATGGAAATGATGAGCCATTTTCGCGAATATTGTTTGTTTTTCAACGCGTCCGACTTTTCGCGTTCCTTGAAACAATAAAACAACGGTCGATTGATACGCTGGATTGATAAATTGATGTGATCCGTACCATCGAATCGCAAAGCGTCATTGATGTAAGTCGTCTCTTTGTTGACTTTATCCCCCGGCACAATGGCAGGTCCCGTTCCTTCCATTCCGAGCATTTCATACAAATTCTGGCTCGAAGTGAAATGAAGTAGTTCTGTCACATTACGTCTTTTCATCGCCTGGAGAATGTCCTCATTCATCGCCACGCTCCTTCTGAATCTGATTGCCGCTAAGGCTATCCAACGTGCATAAGAAATGAGACGGCTTATCTCGCTCATCCTCCCATGACACAAGCACGAGCCGCTTTCTCGCACGTGTTATCAATGTATAAAACAGTTTTGCGTTTTGCATATACTGATCAGCCTCTTGTTCTTTGAAGCCTTTACTACCGGGAAGATAAAATTCGGTTAGTCCATAAACGATGACGGTATCTGCTTCACCACCCTTAAATTTACGCCATTTTACACTACGCTCTTTGTCCCACCATGAAAGCTCTTTGCCACGTGTTTGCCAGAGTAAGACCGCGTTTTTATCGTCAGCATAATGGCGTTTCAAGTACGCTTGAACGATCGACTCATCTGCACCCTTCACCCATAAAATATTTTTAATCGGCACACTCGTCTGCACATTTTGACAACTTTCATCATCTGCGCCATCTTTCAGAGTGGCATAAAACTTTTCCGCTAACATCTTAATGTCTTCCGGATTACGATAGTTTTTCGTAAGATTGTGATACGACAATGGACCAACTTTCCCGCTCATGCGCTGTTTCCACGATGTTTCTCTTCCATAAATTTGTTGTCGGTCCGAGGCAACTAATGTAATTCCATTGGGCGCATCAACGCCATTTCGTGAAGGCGAAAGGTCGATCTGCGACAGCGCGATATTCATCATCAGAGGGGAAAAATCTTGCGCTTCATCGATAATGACATGCGTATAGCAATATTGAGGATTGGCACTTAATTCGTCATAGGCTCCGCGCAGGCTCATGTTAAAATCGACAATACCTTCTTTCTTACATTCGTTCCAATAAGTTTCAAACGCTCGCCAAATGACTTTACGCTCTTTATCTTTGAAGATTTGATACGCGCGATCAAGATTTGCGCGAGCCCCTCGTCCTGTACGCTCACAGCTGTAATACTTTTCAAATGAATCAATCAGCTGCCCTGTCATCCACTCAAACTCAGCCTCATAAAAAGAGCGAACCTCCCGACTTTTTCCATTCGCAAAAGCGACATTGACATTTAACTCTTTACAGTACGTCTCTAAAGATGTAATCGTACGCTCTAATATTTCCACCTCTCTAAAATTTACCCTCTCGCCACAATTTAGTGGCTTAACGCGATTAGCGTACGCATGTAATGTCTTAACCGTAATCGAAGCTTCCGCCTCTTTACGTTTTGAAATAATCGGCAGGAGAAAATTATCAACAAGGTTCTTATTATAAGCCAAGATCAGGATGTTCGGGTTTTCCCCAAAATCGTGATTGCAGGCGGCCCAAATTGCACGATAGGCCGCAACCGTTGTTTTTCCAGAACCTGCCGGCCCCTTAATAAGGATTCGCTTACTAAGCGGAATATCATAAATACGCATCTGATCGCCGTTCAACTTAAAATTCTCCTCGACGACAGCGATCGGTTCTTGTGCGGACGAATTAAAAGATCTTACCGGTCGTCTCTCTTCTGAACGAGGCATTCGCGACGGTGTGACGGTGGTTCTGGCGGACGGCGTAGAAGTACGATAACGTGGACGCGAATAGCTCGAACTCCCCATCGACGGTGTCGGCCAAAATTCGCTTTTCCCAATACGTTCCCAAGGTCCATTCTCCGTCATCGAAATTTCATCCAACGACTGAAGCGAACACAGTTGAATTTTCCGAAGAATTTCTTCCTTCTGGAATCCGCCTTTGACTTTATTATCTTTCCGTATCCAATAATCACTCATGCCGACTCCTTTAGATATGCTCTGTGACGTTTCAGACTTCCCTGATACACGTTAATGCGGAACGTCGTAGGTGGAATAAAAATCAATCGCCTTTCGATCGGACAAAATTGAGAACAGCGGCTCACCCTGTTTATAGCTATTCCCAATTGATAAAATCGCCTTCCATCCACAATGCCCTCGTTGCGGCTTAAACGCCTCGTAAATCTTTATTTTTCCATTGCTGTTTCTACGCAGAATATACAGTGGATGACTGGAATCTGCTCCCTGACGTAACAGTGGAGAGTTTTCCCCCTCTTGATCGGGGATAAAATCCACTATCCCGACAAAGAGAAATTGCAAATCTTTCTTTTCGCCGTTTACTGAGATAGGGACCTGCTCAATATTCGATGAAATCGACAGCGGTCCCAGCTGCGAAACGCCTTGATAGTTTGCATACGAGCTGCATAACTTTTCCCGCGCAGCAAAGAAAGATTTAATATCCGGTGCATGACGGAACTGTTCGAGCGTGGCGGTCGCCCTTTGCGACTGATTTAATAATTGCTCTAATTGTTCTTTCTCATTCATTGCCTGACGTAATAACAAAGCGTCATCAGGATAGAGCTCTGACCAGACTTGGACGTCGTTTTGCCACTTCTTAACGCTTCCAACAATTCCTTCATCACGAATAAACTTATTTTCTAGTTTAGAGACAAATAGGTTTTTCTCTTCTAATAATTTCATCAATCCCTCTTTTGCTTCCATTAAACGGATTGCTACTTTTTGACGTTGTGCTTCCGCTTCTGCTTCTTTTAGCCGTGTTTCTTGAGCAAGCACATCTGCTTCTTTTGCCTTTGCTTCTGCTTCCGCCTCTTTTAGTCGTGTTTCTTGAGCAAGCGCGTCTGCCTCCTTTGCCTTTGCTGCAACTTCCGCCTCTTTTAGACGTGCTTCTTGAGCAAGCGCTTCTGCCTTTGCCTTAACTTCTACTTCTTTGAGACGAATCGCTTCTTTTGCCGCAACTTCTTTCTGAAGAATCTCTTGGCGATGATTTTCTTGAATAAGCGCTTCCGCTTTCGCCTTTTCCCTAAGAGTTTTCTGCCGATGCGTCTTCTCTTCTTGCAGAAGCGTCTTTTGACGTTGCTCATCAACCGACTTTTCATGGCAAAGCGTTTCCGCTTTAAGACGTTGCTCATTCACCTTTAATTGATTCGAAATACAAGTACTACAGATGAAAATAAAAGCTAAAAATAAAACGACAAGTACAATGATTGCAGGGCGTGCTTTTCGTAAAAATACAC
>JAVVWU010000037.1:0-16176 GCA_036651955.1 Kiritimatiellia bacterium | reverse complement strand
GACAGTTCCACGCCAAAAACTATAAGCGCCGCTCCGTTGTCCAAATTCTCCATTTTTAGAGGAGGCAAATTCTGCATAAGTGTCAGAAAGATTCAAAAGCTCTATTTGAAATCAGATCCGCCGAAAGTCAGAATGTAGCGAGAAGATACGGCGTGTGGACAAGTAAGTTTTCGCTGGGGGAGAGCAGTGGAGAAAGCGTAGATTTGTTAAACTACAAGTTAATGAAGGAGTAGCTTATGAAATCTTTAATAAGTTTCTTGGTTTTACTATGTGCATTACCGCTATCTGCACAAAAGGCATTGATTGTTGCAGCGATTGAAACAGCCGATGAACGTGCGGAATCACTTTTTATTACGGCGCCGATGCCAAAAGCGGAAGATTGGGAGGCGGAAGGAAAGTTGCTCTTGGCACAATTTGCACGGATGGAACGTCATCAACAAGAAGTGTATGACCGTTATGCAAAGAGCGACCGTGGGCGGGCATTGCTATTGGCACGTGATACGTTTATCGCACAATTGACACCGTTGGTAAAGGGGAAAGCGACGGTGAAACCGCTTTCGCAACAGCTCCCCTCTTCGGCGGATGTTGCATTGATTCGTTTAGTGATTGCCGATCCCGAACTTGTTTCAGAGGAAAATGGCGGCATGGTGCAAACCGTTCGGACGCAAAAGGTCATTGTTTCAGTCGAAGATCTTTCGGGGAATGTGAATGTGATTGTGCCTGAAACGTGTCGTACCGTACTCCGTTCAACGCTGACGACGAAAGTTGCAACGTTTGATGCTGCCCTTTTAGAAAAAACATTACAACAAGCTGCGCAGCGTCTTGCAGATGAACTGTATGGGGACAAGAAAGTGGCGCAAGTCTCGACGCATACTTATGAGATTGGCGCGGCAATATGGGAGGTCGGCACGGCGCGGGTTGAAGTCGCAACATTGATGTCACAAGCCATTGCGCCAAGCTCTTCCTATCTATTGGCAGGGCTTCAACCAACGAAGGCGTATACGGTGTCGGTGAAGGCGCAGCCTTTAGAGGGGACATTGTTGGGAATGGGATCGGTGACGATTGGCGGAGAGACGTCCGAAAATAATTGCGCTTTACTACGTTCGGCATTGTTGCCGGCATTTAAGGAACAAGGCGTTCATGCCGTCTTGCGCGGGGCGCAGGGTGATACCCTTCGGATGGCTCAAGGCGTGACGCTTCCAGATCGTAAGATTGAATTGAAAATGTTGACGTATCAAGAAGTACTTTCATACGACGCTACACCGGTTGCAGTGGCTGAAATCCCGATACACGGTCAGCTATCTGTGCGGATTCTAGTGACGGTAAAAGATCGTCAGACCGGCGATATTTTGTCCACGAAACCGGTAACGTTCAGCTGTCAGACGGAGGCGGTACTGAATGAAGCAAATCCGATGACATATCCTTTTGACGTAAGTATGGCGATGGAACTTTTGGCAAAGCGTGTCGCGGAAACAATGAAAACTTTGGAGGATTAAATGCCCGTTTATGAATATCAAGTCAAAGAAGGCGTGAAGGGCTGTGCGAATTGTCGTGAACCTTTTGAGGAGATGCGCCTTTTGAGTGATGCACCGTTGCTAACTTGCCCCGTATGCGGTGCGGCGATTGTGAAGTTGATTTCCGCGCCGTCATTAGGACGAAGTCAGGCAAAACTGGACGATCGCGCGAAGTCGGCAGGATTTCATAAACTTAAACGGGTGGATAAAGGTGCCTTTGAAAAATTGTATTGAGGAGAGATATGCAAATTGAAGCATTGAACCAACGCTGGGGTGTCGCAGGACGAATTGTTTTCCGCGAAGGTCCAAATGGCGTCCCCGTCGTTGTATTAGCAGCACCAAATGGCGTTTGTGAACTGTCGTTGAAAGGGGGGCAAGTTTTAAGTTACCGAGCAAAAGGGTTTCAAAACGCCCTGTGGTTAAGTCCGTTAGCGGAGTTTGCACAAGGGAAACCGATTCGTGGAGGGATTCCCGTGTGTTGGCCATGGTTCGGGAAAGCACCAGCAGATTTTCCGACCGGTACAGGCGCACACGGATTTGCGCGAACGGCAGAGTGGCGCGTGGCAGGAAGTGAGTATGGTGCGGCGGATACGTCGATAACCTTGATGCTCACGGAGGAAGATGCGACGTCGCCGGCTTGGCAGTATCGGTATCAATTGAAGCTTACAATTTCAGTGGGCGATTGTTTAACGCTTGATCTTCAAACGCGTAATATGGACGCTGTTCCATTCCGTTACAGTGAGTGCCTTCATACGTATTTATCTGTAGCGGATTCGGCGCAAGTTGAAGTTTTCGGTGTGGAAGAACAGGCGGTGACGTTTCGCGATGACGTTCCGCATGATGTGATTTATCCAAAGGAGAATGGCGTTGTGGCGTTGCGTGATCCAGTAATGGAACGTGTCCTTGGGATTGTGGCAGAAGATGCGTCGGCAATCGTCGTGTGGCATCCGGCGCTTAACAATACGTTGGCAGATGTCGCTCCTGATGGCGCACGACGCTTTGTGTGCATCGAGCCGGCAAACGCTCATCAACAAGGCTGTTCTCCCATAACGCTTGCTCCCGGGACAGCGCATACACTTTCAATGCGGTTACAACCAACCTTTATAAAGGAAGATTCAAAATGAAAACAAAAGACTTTTTAGCAACCGTTGATTATGCGATTCTTAAGCCGGAAGTCTCCATGCATACGCTGTTGGACGCGACCGAACTTTGCACCGAGCTTGGAGTGGGATGTCTCTGCGTGAAGAGCTGTGATGTGACCTTTGTCGCAGAATGTTTGAAAGGCTCCGAAACAAAAGTTGCGGCAGTCGTCGGCTTTCCACATGGAAATACAACGGCAACGCTTAAAGCGATGGAAGCGCAATTAGCCGTAGCTCAAGGAGCCGATGAGATTGATATGGTCATCAACGTGTCAGCATTAAAAGATGCCGATGTCGAATATGTGACCGATGAAATACATTCTGTCGTCACAGCGGTATGGCCCCACCGCGTAAAAGTCATTCTTGAGACGGCACTATTGACAGATGCTGAAATTAAGAAAGGCGTGGCATGCGCAATTAAGGCGGAAGCGGCTTTTGTTAAAACATCAACAGGCTTTGCGGCGAGTGGCGCGACACCGCATGCGGTGAAACTTATGATCACGGCGGCAAAAGGAAAAGTACAAGTAAAGGCCTCCGGCGGCATTCGTACACGCGAAGAGGCGGAAACTTATTTAGAGATGGGCTGCACGCGTTTGGGTGTCGGTGATGTCCTTGGCTTATTGACCAACGCAGAAAGGAAACGTTATGGGCTGTAGACTTGTAATTCTTGCGATTCTTGCTTCTGCCACGCTGTTTGCAGAAGGCGGATTTGAGGGAGGAAAGCCGTCACACGCACTACTGGCGACAGGAAGTAATCGCGTTTCAATTATCAATTCCGATGGTTCGAAGATTGTACGCGTGTGGAAAACGAGAAATAATGCAGATGCGTGGATGCTCCCTTCGGGTAATATCCTTGTGGCAGATGGTTCGGCGTGGGAAGCGACACCGGAGGGGAAAGTCATTTGGCGATATAAGCCCACGGATCAATCAGGAGGTGGACTTTTTTCCTGTCAGCGACTGGCAAATGGAAATACGTTGATTGGTGAAAACAGTACAGGACTTGTGTTTGAGCTTACGCCAAAGGGCGAAAAGCTCGGACAGATTCAAGTCCCATTAAATCCTAATCGGCATCAAACGATGCGTATGGTTCGCCGTTTGGAAAATGGGAATACGCTCGTGTGCCGTTCTGGATTTAACACGGTGACGGAGTATGATGCGCAAGGAACCGTTGTTTGGGAGCAAAAAGTTCCGTCCTTGGCGTTCGCCGCCGTGCGGGACGCAGAAGGGAACACTTATATTTCGTCTCTTGATCAGATTCAGAAATATGCGCCCGATCATCGCATCCTTTGGGAGTTTAAGGCGTCAGAGTCAGGGCTTCCGATACGGAATATGACGGGATTCCAATTGCTTCCAAATGGGAATCTTATTGTCGGTGATTATTCCTACTTTGATGGAAAAGGAAATGGCGTCGGGATCTTCGAAGTCACGCCCGAGAAAAAAGTTCTTTGGCAATACTCATGCCCATATAAAAGCGATCGCAGTCATATGGCAGTGCAACTGCTTGATCCTGAAATTACGACTATATTACGTTAATCCGTCTTATAAAATAGAGCCTCGTCCAGAAGGGCGAGGCTCTATTTTATTGTATGCAGGTAGCGGCTCAGCGCAACTTGGTCAGCACTTCACGTTCGGCGGCGTAAGCGGCTTCTACGAGTTCATCAGCCGTCGTAGCGAGGCGAAGCTCCGAAAGCAAATGCGTTTCGCGAATCATCATACAGAGACGTGCAAGGACATGAAGATGACGAAGATTTTCGCCGCAACAAATAAGGCAAAAAATATCGGTCGGCGTATCATCTTCTGCACCAAACCAAATCGGGCGCAAATTCCGCGCAATGATCATAAAAGGTTCGGTAATCAAATAAGGATCGGGGTGGTGAGGATGCGGCAATGCAATACCACCGGGAAGTGCAGTTGATGAAACTGCTTCACGTTCTTCCAACTGTCGGCGTAAATCGACCGGATCGTAGAGGAGACCTTGCCCATCTGCTAAATCAACGAGGTCACGCATGACACTCTTTTTTGTTTTCGCACGGAAATCCAGCGTCACGTAAGCCGGCTTAAGGAGTTGAGGAAGGAGTAAATCGTCAGCAATATTTTTGACATCGAGTCGCGTGGAAGCAGAATGTTCAGGAAGCAATTCTTTTTGACGAAGCATGAGAATACGGCGCGATCCCCACGCATCAAGTTCTTCAGCATCGAAAAAGACATCATCGCCCTGTTTACGATGAGGAACTTCATCATACTTCACGAAATTCTTCAGCGTTTCTTCGGGGATACGCAACCATTCACACGCTTGTTTGAAAGAAAGCTGTTCGTGCATGAATTAAGGTTCTAATGGAAGAGGAATAATTTTCCCGTGAGCAAGGATTGCAGTAACCCCCGGCTGTCCGGGGAGATTCCGCGGGATTTGAAGGAAAGCCACATTGACCTTTCCTTTACCCGTACTGCCGGGTTTCTGAAGTCGCGCATCTCCGCCAATGGCGAGCGTCCAGTTTGTATGCCAAATAATGGGATTGGCAATTCCTTGAGTAACTTCCATTCCTAGAATGCGCACGAGATTGTAGTGCTTCTCATCATAGGCAAAAAAGAGGACTTTGTTTTTGAAATCAATGGCGGGGCGTAAGGCGGTATTATCACTTGAATAGGCATTCCACAGCTGAATAAACTGAGCATCGTTGTTAATGATTCCGATACCTTTATGGTGAAAGTCGGAAGGAATACCATTTGCAAAAAAAGTGTGAGGGAGATCAAGCGTAAAGCTTTCCTCAAGCCCGGCAGGTGATCCATCGGCTTTGAGTGCTTCATTGACAGCGTAAACGGTCAACGCTTGCGGCGAAACGTAATCTTCCGAAGAATTAACACAACCACTAACGAATAGCAGTATCCCGCAGAAAAGAAGAGGCACTAGTGATTCATAACGCATAATATTCTTAGTGCCTAAAGCTACGCTGTCCAGTAAAGACCATTGCGACGCCAGCGTCGTTACAACAATCAATGACATCCCAGTCACGGATGGCACCGCCAGGTTGAATGATCGCAGTAACGCCTTCTTTTATTCCCACTTCTGCACCATCACGGAAGGGGAAGAATGCATCGGAAATCATACAAGCACCTTGAAGTCCTCCATGCGTCGCTGCAGAAAAGGCATCGCACTCTGCTCGCTGCGCATCAGTTGGGAGCTCGTTATACGCGACATTGAAAATCTCATGAGCGTGGCGATCCGCCAACTTCCGGTAAGCTTTGTCACGTGCGATTTCAGCCACACCGACGCGATCCTGTTCGCCTGTTCCAATCCCCACCGTTACACCATCTTTAACGTAGAGTACGGAATTGGAGGTGACACCAGATTCCACAAGCCAACCGAAAAGAAGATCTTCTATTTCTTGAGGCGTCGCAGTGCGGATAATCTTATGGACTACACCCTGCTTATCTGTAACTTCAGGAACAATGAGATGATCAGCCGTACGTGCTTCTGGAAGGAAACTCCATTGAGCAATCAGTCCGCCATCAAGCATTGACTTGAAATCTAAGAAACGTTCTGTCGCGTAAGTTTCTAGGCGCTCCATCGTATGGATACGCATGACACGTAAATTCTTTTTTGTTGCGAAGAGTGCAAGAGCATCCGCGGAGAAATCAGGGGCAACGACAACTTCGGCATAGTTCTGCGTGATGAGTTCAGCCGTTTCTTTATCGACCTTGCGGTTGAGCGCGATACATCCACCGAACGCCGCAAGCAAATCGGCTTTATTGGCACGATCATAGGCTTCGGCAATAGTAGAGCCTTTGGCGACACCACAAGGGTTGTTATGCTTAACAATAACGGCACAAGGCGTCGCGGAAAGAAAACGAAGAATATTAAGTGCGTTATCGGCATCCGTCAGATTGATTTTCCCCGGATGTTTGCCAAATTGCAAAAGTTCGGCATCAGTAACTAAAGCACGCCCCGGCTGAACAGTCGTGACATTACCTAAAGTAAGATTACCATTGATAAGCCGATACATTGCGGCTTCCTGCCCCGGATTTTCGCCGTAACGAAGTCCTTTGCAAATGCCTCCAATGGACCAAATGACTTTTTCATAAAGGAGTGTTTGGCGCGTATCACCATCAATAAAAGAGATTTCCATGGTCGGCGAGAAATGGTCGTCCATTACCGTCTTATACGCAGTCTTTAAGTCTACAGCCATTACGTGCACTCCTGCCTTAAATTAAATGGTGCGACTGGCGGGGATCGAACCCACAACCTTTGGCTTCGGAGGCCAATGCTCTATCCAATTGAGCTACAATCGCACATGCGTGGGGCGGATACTATCAAATCCGCACAAGAGGGTCAAAACAGATCTGCTACAAATGAGTATTTTCGCATTAGAAGTCAAGGTTCTTGACGTTGAGGGCATTGTCCTCAATAAACTTGCGACGCGGTTCAACTTCTTCACCCATGAGCAGGCGGAACGTTTCATCGGCAGCAAGTGCATCGTCAATCTTAACCTTGAGCATATGACGTGATTCCGGATTCATCGTCGTGTCAAAAAGTTGGTCGGAGTTCATTTCACCGAGACCTTTGTAGCGTTGAATTTCAACGCCGCGACGACTGCGCTGACGGACTTCGGAAATAAGTTGGTGGAGGCACGAGATGTCAACGGTGGGGCGTGTGCCATCTTTGAGCTGTCCGAGGGAAGTCCCATCACCAAAGAATTGTGCTGGAGTAAATCCAAATCCGAGCGAAAGGAATGTGCGGAATTGATCTCGAAGGCGTTGCGAACGGAAGATTTCCATCCACTGGAAGGCATGGAGTTGCTTCGGTGCATATTCCGAAACGCGATACTCGGAAAGGTCAATGGATTCGCCCAACGTTTGCTCTGCTTGAATACGGACATTGGCGAGCTCTTCATCTCCGTGCGGGAAAAGGAATTGAGCGTGTTCGCCAGCACCGATGACTGCCATATAACGGGCAAAGTCGGTGGTTTCCGGATTGTACGTTGCGAGATATTGAGTGATATCAACACCACGAATCTTGATGCTATTGAGTGTCGCTTCAATCTCCAAAGCCTTGTCGAGCATGACCATGAATTGCTCCATGTAAATCTCTGTACCATCGGATTTAACGAAGGAGAGAGAATCACAGCTGAGCAAAAGGCGACGTTCCAATTCGTCATCGTTGGCAACGTATTCGGATTTCTTACCACGCTTGATCTGATAGAGTGGCGGTTGCGCAAGATAGATGAAACCATTATCAATAAGGTTGGGCATCTGACGGAAGAAAAAGGTCAAGAGAAGGGTTCGAATATGAGCACCATCGACATCAGCATCGGTCATGATGATAATCTTGTGGTAACGCACTTTGGCAAGGTCAAATTCCATTGAGCCAAAGCCACCACCGATGGCGGTAATTAACGCTTTAATTTCGTTATTGTCGAGCATCTTATCGATGCGTGCTTTTTCAACATTGAGGACTTTACCACGTAGCGGAAGAATCGCTTGGATACGGCGGTCACGTCCATCTTTGGCTGAACCACCTGCGGAGTCACCTTCGACAAGGAAAAGTTCACACTCGGCAGGATTACGACTGGAGCAGTCCGCGAGCTTGCCCGGAAGTCCACCGCCTTCAAGCGCGCCTTTACGACGGGTGTTTTCACGCGCCTTGCGTGCCGCTTCACGTGCTTGAGAAGCAAGGACGGCTTTCTCAATGATAGAACGGGCAATCGCAGGGTGTTCGGCGAAAAAGTCGGAAAGTTTACCGGAGACAATCGTTTGAACGAGACCCGCGACATCTGATGCCAGCTTCGTTTTGGTTTGACCTTCAAACTGCGGTTGCGGAATCTTGACAGAGACAACAATGGTGAGACCTTCGCGGATATCATCACCGGTGAGCACGGTATCGGCTTTTTTACCAAGCTTGTTATCGGAAATATACTTATTGACCGTAGCGGTAAGTGCCGTACGGAATCCGGTCAAATGGTTGCCACCTTCAATCGTGTTGATGTTATTGCAGTAAGAATATTCAATCGTTGAATACACATCGGTGTACTGCATGGCGACTTCAACAATGATTTCACCATTAGCATTCGCACCTGTACCGGCGATGAAAATAACTTCGTGCAGAGGCGTCTTTGAACGGTTGATAAATTGGACATATTCGCGAATGCCACCGGCAAAACAAAACGTCTCTTGATGTTTTACTTCGGAGAAATTATCGGTGAGCGTAATCTTGACTCCGCCATTGAGGAACGCGAGTTCACGCAATCGCGCAGAAAGGATTTCCCACTTGAAGCCTTCTTTGTAAGTGAAGATTTGCGGATCTGGCATAAACGTAACGGCAGTGCCACTTTTGTTCGTGTCGCCGACCACACGCACTTCGGACACTGGTTTACCACGTTCGTAGCGTTGACGGTAAATATGCCCCTCGCGTTTGACTTGGACTTCCATCCACTCGGACAACGCATTGACGCAAGAAACACCCACGCCATGGAGACCGCCAGACACTTTATAACCGCTACCACCGAATTTGCCGCCTGCGTGCAACACGGTCATAACAACTTCAAGCGACGACTTGTGCATTTTGGGATGTTCGGCGACGGGGATACCACGCCCGTCATCTTCAACAGTCAACGAACCGTCGGCATTGATAACAACTTCGATATGTGTACAAAAATTCGCAAGAGCTTCGTCAATGGAATTATCAACCACTTCATAAACCAAATGGTGATAGCCTCTTTCCGCAGTGTCGCCGATATACATAGCAGGGCGGACGCGAACAGCTTCCAGTCCTTCCAAGACCTCAATAGAGTCGGCATTATAATTTTTTTCTGCGGCAATCTGCTCGGCACTTTCGGAATTCTCTGACATAAGCCCGTCCTTTGTGTAAGATAGTAGGTGAATGATACCAAAAAGGACGCAGAGATGATACTTCCGGAACTTCTGTCCCCCGTGGGGGATTTAGCTTCTTTTCATGCAGCATTGGAAAATGGTGCAAATGCCGTTTACGTTGGAATCGGTCGTTTCAATATGCGCCGAACGTTGGATGGAAAGTTAGAGATTAGCCAACTGCCCGGAATGGTCGCCGAGGCGCACGCGCAAAATGTAAAAGTATTCGTTACGCTCAATACGATTGTTTATCAAGATGAGCGAACAGAAGTCGATACCATGTTGCACCATTTGAAAGCGGCGAATATTGACGCGGTGATTGCGTCGGATTGGGCAGTGATTGTGCGTGCCCGTGCGTTAGGGTTGGAAATCCACGCCTCCACGCAGATGTCGTGTTCAAACGCCGATGCGGTCAAATTCCTTGCCAGTCAAGGAATTAAACGCGTGGTATTGGCGCGTGAATGCACACTTGATGAAATTAAAGCCATTGCACAAGAAACAGGCGTACCGATTGAGGTTTTCGCACATGGCGCACAATGTGTGGCAACGAGTGGTCGCTGTTTTTTATCGCAACTGGCATATGGATGTTCTGCCAATCGCGGTCAATGTCTTCAGCCTTGTCGTCGCCGATATCACATTAAAGAAGTTCAGGACGGCGTAACTTCAGATGCTGAATTTGAAATTGGCGCTCATTTTATCTTGTCAGCAAAAGATCTTTGCACGCTTTCAATTTTGCCGGAAATCGTTGCGGCAGGAATCGCTTCGCTCAAATTAGAGGGACGCGCACGCAATCCTGAATATGTTGCAAATGTGACTCGTGCCTATCGCATGGCGTTAGATGCCATTGCAAAAGGAACTTATGATGAAGAAATGCAGGCGGAATGTTGGCGATTAGTCAATGCTGTCTATCATCGCTCTTTTGCAACGGGACTTTTACTTGGGCGTCCGGGAGTAGAACAATTTACGCCGACCGATGCGAACTTTGCCACCGAGAAAAAAGTATATATCGGGATTGTACGTAATTATTATGCACGCGCGGTCGTGGCAGAAGTATTGATGCACGATCATACGCTTGTACCTGGAGATGCAATTGCCATTCATGGACCGACGACAGGCGTCTTAGAACTTACCGTAGGTGAACTCTATCACGATGAGACGCGCCCCGAATGTGTCGCACGTGGCGAATGGTGTACGTTCGCCGTACCAAGGCGTGTTCGCCCCGGAGACAAAGTCTACAAACGCATTGAAGCGGAACCGGTCGGCTTACGATAAGGCACCTTATAAGGCCCCCTATCGTTAGCGCGACCTGCGCGCGTCACATTAACGTGAATTCTGTCAGCGTCGCCCAAATATGACCCTGAATAGCTGGCTCAAGCGCGGTAAAACGGACGAACCGCGCGGATGTTGGCGTTGCTAAATCAAAAGCTTTCCACGCACGCGTCGAAGCGGTCCAATGTGTGCGCTCGGTCAGCACCTTACGCCACGTCTTGCCATCAGCACTAACCTCAATTGAGAATTTCCCGATAAGCCCATTTAACTCATCCATACGAGGCAAAAGTTTGAATCCCTTAATGCTGATTTCGTCTCCGAGGTCGATTACGAAACTATGCGGATAGTCGGGATGAACATTCCGCCAATCGGTGTGCCAATACGTTTGAGGATTATTGTCAAAAAGGTGATTCACGTTTCCTTCTCCCGGTTCTTCAGAAGAAACGTTCACAACTTTCCATGCCGCACGTTGAACTTCTCTAGCAAAAGTTCGCGTCATGGCAGGTGTTGGTATTTGTCCCACGCCCGGAAGAACAGTAGCGGAAACAGTACCACTCTCAAGTTCAAAAGGTCCTTGATATTTCTGTGGGGCACCTTCATTTATCGTATAAGAAATTTCGGCACCCGACCGATGAGGCGTAAGCGTGACACGATGCTTGGCGTCACGCGTGATAAGAACGAGCCCCGCAGTTTCAAGGAAAGGACGCGCCCGAAAAGGCTTGGATCCATATCGCATTGCGAAGGCAAATGAAAACGGTTTATTGTAAACCAAATATTGCGGAAGAGGACGAGGACCGCAAGAACCATTCCCCAAACCAGTCTGTGCGTAATCAAGATGAAGCATCGTTTGAGTAGCGTCTGAAAGATTTGCCGGAATCTTCGCACGATTGAGTTCAAGTGAATCCCATTGCGTGAGAGAGAAGGAGAACGGTTGCGTCGGAGAGGTCGGGAAAAAGCAAATGGAGTCAGCGCCATCTTCAAGGAGAACCCATTGCGCTTCTTGGCGCGCACCATACTCCTGTGTCTCGGAATAAGGCATAAAGAAGTTAGGTACTTTGGTTGAGAAGCGCCCACGCCAACTCGCCGTTTTACGATCCACATAGTTCTCATACGGACCATACGCATGGTAGTGGACATTCTCAAACTGCTTATTGATACCAATAGCGAATCCGAGACGCGGAATAATCTCCTCTGAACTTTCTGGAAGAAAAACGCCTTCGCACGTAATGGTATTCATAAAAACAGTCCAGACAAGCGTGTACTCGTAAGGAATGTTTCCACCTGAAGTTTGCATCCGAGAAATGATTTGTACAATCTCCTGCGGACCTTTTTGCTTACGCCATGACATTTTAAGGCACTTGTTTTTTTGATTCTCAAGCGAACGCCATGTCGCAGAGTTCCGAATCCACCGATCATTATTAATGGGAGCACGATAAAGGCGGAAGTCGGGTGATTGAGTAATAAAATCTTTGCCGTTATAACGGAGCCTTGAAAGAACGCCATTAGAAAACTCTATCACTTGCATTTCTTTGGGTGCACTGGACGTAATCGAGAGGATCCCTTGCTGTTCTTCAATGGTAAAGTTGTAGGAAGGCAATCGATTATCACGAACTGATTGCGCCTTCTTATTCTGCTGCATCGCGAGACGATCAAGGAGTGGAATGGGAGAAGGAAGAGCGAACCATGCTTCTGCCGTTTCCACAATCGTTTTTGCGGTGACCGGCTGATTGCTGATAAAGATTGGCCAATCAACCCCCGCTTCTCTAAATTCAGGCTTAATCTCAATGGTGACACTCTCACCCGGACGAAGTGCAGGGAGCGATGCGATTTGTTGCGCCTCGCGGTTATACAGGGCATACCCTTCGGCAACCTTGTGGTAATAAGCATTGGTAATAGTTATTTTGGAATCGGTAACATTCCAAGCGAAATCAAAGAATTGTTGTGCGTATTTAATCTCTGCCAGTTGCCCCTTCGCCTTGCGGTCGGCGGTGACAACGCCATTGTCACAGAAATCGCCAAAGTTGGGACGATCACCAAAGAACCCACCCCATACCAACGCTTTTCCCTTAAAAGGAACAGGACGGTAATTCCCTGTGGTTTCATCTTTATCCGCGCGAATAGATTGATCGACAAAGTCCCAAATAAAGCCGCCAATCATACGCGGATACTTTTTGTAAATCTCAATGTACTGATCGAAGTTTCCACAAGCATTGCCCATGGAATGTGCATATTCGACATGGAGGAACGGGCGATCTTGATGTTGGGAAGCAACCTCTTTCAGCGTCTCCAACGTACGATACATGGCACTGTCCATATCATTGTGCGGCGATCCCCAAGGGAAGTCGCAGTAGTGGACAAGACGTGAAGGATCTTTTTGCTTAAGCCAATCGCCTCCATCCTCAAGGTTTTTACCCGCTCCAGTTTCATTGCCAAGCGACCACATAATGATTGACGGGTGATTTTTTGAACGCTCAAAAAGATTGTGGATACGAAAGAGATACGCCGCATTCCAACTCGGCTTATTATTAAGCGAACGCCCAAGATTTCGCAATTCATGCGCTTCGATATTCGCCTCATCGCAAACATAAAGACCATACTTATCACACAACTCATAAAAGTACGGATGATTCGGATAATGCGATGTCCGCACCGCATTGAAATTATTCGCCTTCATAATTTGAACGTCCTGTTCCATACGTTCACGTGGGACAGCACGACCATAATCGGGATCAAATTCGTGACGATTCACCCCCTTGATAATCGTGCGCACACCATTCACCAGCAGCTCCCCTTGCCGACCGACCTCAATACGACGGAACCCCGTGAAGAATGCACGCGCATCGCCATTGGCAAGGGTGACAGTAACTGGATACAGTGCTGGCGTTTCCGCTGTCCATCGCCGAACATGGGCGACCTTGCTCGCGGAAAGCGGTAACGCAATCTCGCTATGCGGTGCAAGCGCCGGAACCTCAAAAGTGGAGGAATAACAATCGCCAATCACAACGGCGCCCGTTGTCTTTTCGCTAGGAATCTCCCCTGCATTTCGAATATAGAGCGTCCCCGCAATCGTCCCCGTCGTGTAATCCGTCTCAAGCCCTGTCTTTACCCAAATATCACGAAGTTGGAGAGCCGGTGTCGAGAACAGTTGAACATCGCGGAAAATACCCGCCAACCGCCAAAAGTCTTGATCTTCAAGGTAGGATCCATCACACCAACGATAAACTTCAACCGCGATACTATTTTCACCAGATGTCAAATGTGCAGTAATATCAAACTCACCTGCCGTAAACGAATCTTCACTATACCCGACAGAGACACCGTTAATCCACAAATAGTAAGCCGACTCCACACCATCAAAGCGAACATACACCTTCCCTTGATTAAAATCTTTTGGCAACGTAAACGTCCTCCGATAAGAACCGACCGGATTCCGTTCAAGAAACGCCGTCCAATCGCGTGGCGGTTCACTTGTAACCGATGGCGGATTGATCTTAAAAGGATATTGCTCATTGGAATAAATAGGCGTACCGTAACCTTGGATTTGCCAACTACTCGGCACCGTAATCGTTTTCCATGACGACAGATCGTAATCAAGCTTATAAAAATCCTGTGGACGCTCTTGCGGGCGCGCCACATAATGGAACTTCCATTCTCCATTCAACGAAAGAATGTGCGTGTCATCCACTGGCAACAAAGACGCACGTGCCGGCTCACGATTGACTTCAAACCGCGTTTCATCTTCCCATTCCTGTGCCAAAAGCATCGGGGCTAAAGTAAATCCTAAAAGGGTAAGAATAAAAGATTTTAATATCATTTTTGCTCCTTTAACTAATCTGCATTTAGCTTAACATATAATGCAAGTCTCTCACAAGAAGACGAGCCTTCACTGCTCCAATCTGAGGACAAAGGAATGCACCTTACGACCATAAAAGGAAAGCCCCATCCTACCAAAGTAGAATGGGGCTTTCCCAAGTAAACATAAAATGTCTACTTCTTGTGACGATTCGCCTTGATGCGTTTGCGGTATTTGTGCTTAGACATCTTGGCGCGACGTTTCTTCTTGATGGAACCCACGTTCGTGCTCCTTAGGTGTTGGGTTTAGAAAATGACCTTGTTGAGGGCCAATTCGATAATGCCCTGCGCGCCAACGGCTCGCAGCGGTGGAATAATGTCTCGAACCGCATCCTCAAGGATAACGGTTTCAATCGCGACCCAACCGTCTGCACTAATGTGGTTGACCGTTGGAGCATGAAGCGAAGGGAGAAGTTTCGTAATAGCGTCCACTTGCTCCACAGGAGCATTCATCTTGAGCAATACGCGAGACTCTGCAGCCAAAGCGCCTTGCAACAACATCGCAATTTGTTGAATCTTGGCATTCTTCGTTGGATTGTTCCAACTCTTTTTATTGGCAATCAATCGCGTTGTAGAAGTGAGAACCGTATCCACAATACGCAGATTATTCGCGCGTAAAGAATTACCCGTCTCTGTCAGCTCAATAATTGCATCCACAAGCTCGGGAGCCTTGACTTCCGTCGCGCCCCACGAAAACTCAACCGTTGCCTTCACGTGGTGCTTTTCAAGATAACGCGTAGCAAGTCCTACCGCCTCTGTTGCGATACGCTTGCCCTCTAAATCCTTCGGCTCTTTAATCGGAGAATCATTGGGAACGGCAACGACCCAACGAACGGGGCGACACGTGGCTTTGGAATAACACATCTCACACACTTCGTGAACGTCCGCGCCATTCTCGTAAATCCAATCATATCCCGTAATACCGGCATCCAAAAGGCCAAGCTCAACATAACGCGCAATTTCTTGCGGACGGATAAGCCGACATTGAAGCTCAGGGTCATTGACCGAGGGAATATAAGAACGCGACGAGCAGGTCATAGCAAACCCCGCTCGCTTCATAAGATTAAAAGTCGATTCCTGTAAGGAACCTTTGGGCAGACCCAGAACAATGGACATCTCGTTTTCCTTGTTTACTGCTAAAAGTTCGCATAGTATGCCATAAAGCATTTACTTTGTGCAACCATTCAAAATGGAAGTGTGTGATGCCTTCAGAAAGATACCAGTCAAAATTTAGCCATCGCCGCATATCATTAAGATGTACGAAAACTCCACTCTACATTTTAAGATAGGCACTATCGATATTACCTCTCTTAAAATGTTGACTAGCCGAAATACGAACAATCCCAACACCTGAAATAATTGCGCCGTTACACTATGTTGTCAGTGCTCACACGTCATCTCACTCAATCAAGATCAACATCAACTAAATGCGCTGCCCGTTTAGAAACTACGCTTTATTCCTTCGTATGACTTCCGCGCGCTCCAATCTTTCACACTTAAGTCTGTTGAAAAATCTTTTCCAGCAACTAATCTTAAATATC
>JAVVWU010000036.1:0-16644 GCA_036651955.1 Kiritimatiellia bacterium | reverse complement strand
TCGAAACTTCGCGTACTTTATAATCGCAAGGCATCGTATATCAATAGCCGAACTCTTACATTCGCAAGAATCGTCCATCTTTTCTCTGTGTAAGAGCATATGCGCTCGCAGAGCAGCGCATTAGAAAAACGTTGCATCTCCAAACGCCGGACGCAATCGCCAATTCTTGCGTTCCGTAAAACCTTCAAGCGGTTCTTTTGCGTCTGCACTTTGTGCCACCGTATAAATGTAATCTCCTACCGGAAGCGCAAGTCTTCGCCACAACCATCGCCGCGTTGCCGGTTCATTGGGGACACATTCCACCGCATCCACAATCGGATCAATCTGACGCAAAGCCAAAGCAAAGAGTGCTTTTTCTCCCAACTTTGGTTCCACACTTCCCCATTCCATCACCGTTGTCAAAAAGAGATTACGAAAGCCACGCGAAGAAGCCTGTTCGTAAAATCGTGTGCGCAACAAGAAAAATCCGACAATCTGACCGTTGCGACGAACATTAAACAATCTGAAATCTTCATGCGCACCTTGACTTTTCCGACACGTCTTTGCCCAGTCAAACCATGCACGTCCATGATCTTCGCGAAAAGGCTCATTCTCCGCCGACACGCAACGATCCAAAGCGTCCTCCCACGTTGCCGTCTCCTCCACGGTAAATCCACGTAGCATACCGCTCTCTATCACTCTTAAAACGCCTCGGAAAAGAGCCAACGCGCCATCGGCAACTTTAGCCACGCACGCTCCGATAATTCCACGGAAGCGCATTTCCACAAGCGACCGAGTATGACGTAAAAGAATATGTCGCGGACTGCGCCAAATTTCAAATCCCGCCATCTCATGCACTGGCACTGCCAATTGCGAAAGACAAGAGCCAACAACAGGCAATCGCCCTTCTTCCATTTGGACAAATCGCTCCGGAAGCTCAAACCCAACATCATGCCGTCGTCCAAGTCGCGAAACCCACAAGGAGGAGCCTCCACGCGCTAATACACGAGAGCCACGACACACCATTCCAATGGGGAAAAGAAGATTACGCCCGACAACCGTTTTATCACAGCACGCAATGTTCGCAATCGGTTCATCTTCTCCCTCGGAGATAAAAGGATTTCTTTTCAACCAACGAAGTTCCGCTTCAGTGCAAGCCAAAAGTCCATCAGGGTCTTCATAGCCACCCGAAGTCCCAATCTCCCGCATTCGACGACAGAAATATGAAACGTCCATTATATTCCCTTAGGTAAATCGTTATAAGTTATCAATGCCACCTCTTTTGGTCGCTGTGTTGCAAACGGTCCTTCTGTATCAAGCTGACGCCACTCCTCATCAATCCCCGGATGAATACCAATTTCCGTCACCCCCTCAGGAAGCTTTTTCAATGCTTCCGCAAACCATCCCGACGCCTCTATTCCTATTTTCCCCGCCGTCATCAAGAAATGATCGGCGCACACAAACTGACGTTCTATGCGCCGTTGCATGGCACGATTTAAGAGTTTCATGGGCAAAGAAGTACCCCCCCCATCCACAAATCTTGCGTCCGCCGAATGCGCCCGAAATCAAGCTCGCGCGCCAATTCCGAGAGTGCCCGCAACGACAGTGGCAACCGGTGCAAATGACCGTGTCCATCCACATGTGAAATCGGAAGCCCTAACTGCTGTAGTTGTAAATATTGCGCACGAAGTTCTGCCTTCAATTCCGCAAGACGAATACGCCGCGAGAAACTACGTAAAATAAACTGCCGTGTTTGCCACAACTTCCCTGTTGCCGGATCAATCAACGACGGAATCTTTTCTGGTCGCTCACACGGAGTTTCATCTGAAAAGATAAAATGCACGCCAAAACTAAATTGAGGATGTTCTTTTGCCCACGCCACTGCCGCAACCGTTTCCATTGCACCCGCCATCACTGTGGCGCTTGATAGCGCTCCACACTCAAACCCGCGAATCGTCCACTCCAGCGTATGAGCAGAAAAACCAAAGTCATCCGCATTCACAATTAGCTTCGGCATAGTAACTCCTTGTTATGCTTCTCTTATTGCGCTAAATAGCCGCCGTCCACCGGCAGATTTGCTCCGGTGATAAAGGAAGCTGCATCACTCAATAAAAAACAGACCGCCGACGCCACTTGGTCGGGTTGCCCCAATCCCAACGGTTGTCGTGCCAACAACACTTTTAACTGTTCCTCTGTATTGATTACCGTTGCATTCGTTTGCCACATCGGCGTATCAATATTCGATGGGCATACCGCATTCACACGATATCCCTTTGGTGCAAATTCAATTGCCAACGTACGAACAGATGACGACAACGCACCTTTACTCGCAGAATAAACCGATACGCCTCCCCATCCAGCATCCGCCGCTATAGAAGAAACCGCTACCGCCGAGAAACGTTCAAAGACCGTACGTTTTTTTGAGCATTGCTTCATCATCGCGAGAAATGCGAAAAAGTTAATCTCCATCACCGAATGCGCTTCCGCCATATCGGCAAATCCAATAGGAGATGCCGTGCAAACACCTGCCGCATGAATAAGTCCATGCAACTTTCCACCCTTTAAAAGTTCTTCAAAAAGTTGCGGAATCGTTTCCGGTTGTCCAATATCCCATCCAATACAGCGATGACGTTCAGGGCAGACCATCATCGTTCGCGTTTCCTCCAGGGCCTCCTCCCGTCGAGCGACAAGAATCACCTCTGCGCCCAATTGCGAAGACATAACAGCACATGCTCGTCCAATTCCAGACGAAGCACCTGTCACCAAAATTCGCTTCCCTTCAAGCGTCATTGGATTAAACATTTTTTACATCCTCCACCTTAATCACTGGATAAAACATTGTTTGCGACAAATCCGTATCCCACAACCCCCACGAAAGACCGACACCAAATCCCGCCATTAAAATCCGCCCCTTTGCACGATCTCCCATTGCGCAAAGAGTCAATGGAATTGAAGCAGAAGAGGTATTGCCGTACTGATCAATGGAAATAAAGACTTTCGTTTTTGGAATCGCGCTTAACAAAGCAATCTGTTTCAAAATAAAAAGATTGGCTTGATGAAAACAAACGCCAGCATAGTCTTCTATTGAAGCCTCGTTTTTAAGCAAAAACGCTTTAATCTCGGTTGGAATTACATCCATCGTAAAATTCGCAACCTCCAACCCGTCCATCTTCAACGTTCGCTCTTTACCCTCCAACGGATAAGGAGAAGCGCCCAATGCCCGAATTACATCCGCACCGTGACCATCGGTTCCCAAAAGATAGTGGGACGGTACTTCCTTTTCAGTAAAATCTAAAACTGCAGCAAATCCAGCATCGCCAAATAACATTTGGTTTGCCATGTCATCAGAAGCACAAAGCCGACTGATACAGTCTCCGCCCAAAAGGAGTACCTTTCGAAATCCTTGCATTGAAAGATACCCCCCCCACTCAATAAACCATAAATAAAGCCTGAACATCCCAATTGGATATCCATTGCTGCGCAAGCTTTATGAAGCGCTAATCGCCCGTGTAAAATACACGCCGTTGAAGGTAAAGAGGCATCAGCTGTTTGCGAAACAAACAGAACCGCATCAACGGATTCAGGATTCCAGTGTCCTTTCATCCGTAACTGTTCTGCCGCAGCAAATGCCAAATCGGAAGTCTTCAATGTTTGAACGTGATGGCGAGACATCACGCCTGTCATTTTTGCAAACTTACGAACACCCTCTTCCCCAACGCGCGAAAGATAAGTCGCATTCTCCACTGGCTGACCCGGTACAGCCGCCGCAATTGCAGCAATCTGCAAGTGGTTAATCGTTCCGGAAATACCCATGAGGACCTCCCGACTATAAAACTGCGAGAATATCGGCAATCGTTTTCATCTTACGAATGACCAAACCGGAAACCGGCTTACCAACCGATTTTGCAAGAGCAATCACACTCAACATTGCCATTGAGTCCCATTGCAACGTATCCAATGCCAAATCTGGCGTAAGTGCGGAAGCGTCTTTTTCAAAAATATCCGCAATCGCATCCATCTTCTCGTCTTCGTTCATATCCGTTATCCTTTTTTACCTTTAAGAAAAGTTGCACCCCAAGAAAGGCCAACTCCAAATCCCATCAACAGCGTATTTGTTCCTGCGGTTAATCGCCCTTCCGCCTCCGCTCTCACCAGTGCAATCGGAATAGACGAAGAAACTGTATTCCCCGTATCTTCCATGTTGACATAAAACTTTTCACGCGGGAGACGATTCGCCTTACGAAGCGTCTCTAACATAAATCGATTCGCTTGATGAAAAACATAGAGCCCAACATCTTCTCGCGTCAACCGATTCTTTTCTAAAACATCTGTGAGCATCTGCGGAACAATACCCAAAGTGAAATTAAAGATTTCCATTCCGTCCATGAAAAGATGATTCCGCGTACGGATATTTCCCGAATGATCCGCCACCTCGGTCTTTGTTTCCTCCGTCACCGCCTCCCGCGCCCCTCCACAAGGAATCATCAAATGCGGTGCACCCGACCCATCCGTACCAAAAACAAAAGAACCTATCCGTTCTGCAAAAGTTGCATCAACCAACGTTGCACTCGCCCCATCTCCAAAAATTGTCCGCACACTCTTGTCCATCGGGTGAATATGCTTTGTGTACGTCTCCGCCGTCAAAAGCAATACACGTTGCGCCATTCCACCCACAATCAGCCCCTTTGCCAACGCTAATCCGTAAATATAGCCCGAACATCCTAAATTAAAATCTAATGCACCCGCTGAAATCGGCACTCCCAAACGATGCTGTAAAATACATGCAGATGTCGGCAATTGATAATCAGGCGATTGCGTGCAAAAAAGAATGAAGTCAATTCCTTTAGCCTCTATTTTCGCCGTTTCAAAAAGCTTGCGTGCCGCCCGTTCTGCTAAATCCAACGCCGTCTCCCCCGGCGCCGACACGTGACGAGAACGAATACCGGTCTTTTCAAATATTTTCTCTGCCGTCCAGCCGGGATAAAGCGCCGCAAGCGTATCATTCTCCAATACTAACTCCGGTAAAACATAAGCAATTGGCAACAAACTCATGCCCCTCTCTCCATCATTTTATGCAGATAAGATTTCATAAAGTGTACACGGTTACAACGCATAAATCTCGCAGATTATTGATCGTGAATGGCTTCACCGTGCCACGCCTCGGCAACTGGTGGCGTCACCTGTCCTGAAAGAATACGTTGCCGGACAACCTCTGAAAGTAAAATCGTCGCCGCCGCAGAAACATTCAACGAATCCGCAACGCCTAACATTGGAATACGCACACGCACCCCCACATCATTCATAAACGTTTCAGTCAACCCATACTGCTCACTTCCAAGACAAAGCGCCACTCGCCCCGTCAGTGACTGTTCAAAATAAAGTTTTTCCGCATGCGGCGTTGCCGCCAAAATGGAAAAATGGTTTGCCTTCAGCCACGTCACCGTCGTTGACGCATCCGCCACCGCGACAGGAAGCGTAAACAGTGTTCCTGTAGACGCACGCACCACATTAGGATTATGAATATCCGTACACGGATCACAAACAATCACCGCCGCAACGCCCGAAGCATCTGCACTACGCAACATCGTTCCTAAATTTCCCGGTTTTTCAATTGATTCACACACCAACACCAACGCGTCCTTTGGAAGCGTCAACTCCGCCAGCGTACAAGCAATCTGCGGTCCCACCGCCAATAAACCATCGGGACGTTCGCGATACGCAATCTTTTCAAACACCGCCTGCGTACATGAAAATAACTCCGCGCCCACCGCATTACATTGTTCAACAATCAGCGGTTCATGTTCATGCTTCAACCACAACGCCTCACAATAGAAAAGAGCCGAAGGCCGATAGCCGTGCTCCAGCGCACGATGAATTTCGCGATAGCCCTCTGTCAACATCACCTTCGCTTCATCACGGTGACTTCGTTGCCGGAGCCTCACGACTGCTTTAATTTTTGGATTTGCAGGACTTGTTATTTCCGTAACCATGTCTGCATTATACCGCAAATCCGCCTCGCATTTTAATTCCACGTTGTAACAGTGGAGAAAAAAGATGCACTATCGGGGGAGGCGCATATGGGCGGCGAGACCAATGTAGTCGGAAGGACGCATGGCAAGGAGGCGGGCTTTGTCGGCTTCAGGAATTTCAAGTGCTTGGACAAAGTCAGCAATGGTGGCTTGAGTCATGGCGTGTCCGCGTGTCAGAGCTTTAAGTTTCTCGTAGGCTTCCGGCACTCCGTAACGGCGCATAATCGTTTGAATGGGTTCAGCAAGTATTTCCCATGCGTGATCCAAATCGGCGGCAAGAGCTTCTTCGTTAGGCGTCATTCGACTTAATCCACGAAGAGTGGAGATTACGGCAATGAGGGAGTAGGCAAAGCCTGCGCCAATATTACGAATGGCGGTGGAATCAGTCAAATCCCGTTGAAGGCGACTGACGGGAAGTTTGCGGGAGAGATGTCCAAGAAGCGCATTGGCAATGCCAAGGTTGCCTTCAGAGTTCTCAAAGTCAATGGGGTTAATTTTGTGCGGCATGGTGGAGGAACCGACTTCTCCGGCAACGACGCGCTGTTTCAAATATTTCATGGAGACATACATCCACACGTCACGATCAAGATCCATGAGAATGGTGTTCCAACGTTCGATAGCATCAAAAAGTTCCGCCATGCCGTCGTGTGATTCGATTTGCGTGGTATACGGATTTTGGGTCAGTCCAAAAGATTCAATGACGCGACGGGAAAGCGCCAGCCAATCAACGTCAGGGGCGGCGGCAACGTGCGCATTGTAATTGCCAACGGCTCCATTCATTTTCGCCGGAAGACGAATAGCATCAAGATGCGCAGACTGTTGACGGAAACGGTGAACGAAAACTGCCAACTCTTTTCCCAATGTCGTAGGAGACGCAGGCTGTCCATGCGTGTGCGCCAACATAGGCAGGGCAATGGTCGCATCTGAAAATTCCGTCAGTTGCTTTTCTAATTCGTCTTGTGCCGCACGCAGAATGGCAACCCCGTCTTTAAGTTGAAGCGCATGGGAAAGATTGTTTATGTCCTCGGAGGTGCAAGCAAAGTGAATAAATTCGCTCAATTGCTCACACTCTTTCGGGAGTCGTTCGCGAATCAAATATTCAATGGCTTTAACGTCATGGCGCGTCGTCGCTTCAATTTCTTTGACGCGCTGCGCATCCGCCATGGAAAAGTTCTCGGCGATGGCAACGAGTTCGGCGCGTTGCGCTGGCGTAAGGATGCCCGTTTCGGGAAGCGCAGGCTCATCACAAAGGGCGAGCAGCCATGCGATTTCGACACGTACACGGCGATGAATAAGACCGTACTCCGAAAACACTTCACGCAAAGGTGCTGTCTTATCTGCATAACGTCCATCAATGGGAGAAACAGCCGTCAAAGCAGAGAGTGGAAGTGTCGGTGTCATAGGAAACCTTTCGCAGGAAATGGAGCTATTTCTTCTCGCGACGCGCGGCGAAAAGCGCGGCGGCTTTTTGCTGTTTCGCACGTTCGGGGAAAGTCTTGTCAGTTTCAAGTTCGCGGAATTTTTCAAACGTGGCAAGCTGTTCTTTATTGAGCGACTGTGGTGTTTCGGAGAGAAGCACAATGTGCAAATCGCCTGTCCCATAACGTCCAATGGCGCGAACGCCTTGCCCCCGCAACCGTTGAACGGAACCGTTCGGAGTGCCGGGCTTAATCTTGAGGACGCCTGTACCATTTGCCGTTTCAACTGGCAGTTCGCCCCCCAACGCCAACAGCGTGGGCGAAACGTATTTGCGCAGAATCAAATCTTGCCCGTCACGTTCAAAGAGCGTACTACTTTGCACCGAGACGCGAAGATACAAATCGCCGCGCGAACCATTGTTCTTTCCGGCATTCCCTTTACCGGGGACACGAACACTCATGCCATCGGCAATCCCGGCAGGAATCGGGACTTCAATTGTTTCATCATCCGCAACAAATCCATCGCCACGGCATTTACGGCAAGGCTTCTCAATGATTGAGCCGGCGCCATTGCAAACAGGACAAGTCTGTTGAACGAAGCCGAAGAAACCGCCTTGTTGACGAAGGACGCCACTGCCACCGCAATGCTTGCACGTGGAACGTTTACTGCCCTTCTCTGCGCCACTGCCGCCGCAATCGGGACACGCAACCGCCGCATGAACGCGAATTTTCGGCGTTAAACCAAAGAGCGCATCTTCAAAGGTCAAGCGCACCGCCTGTTCCGTGTCTTCGCCTCGCTGCGGCGCATTCGGATCATGACGTTGCGAACGTCCACCACCAAAACCGCCACCGAAACCACCACCGAAAAATTGGTTGAGAATATCGTTCAAGTCCGTGCCATGCGTAAAGTCACGATCGAAATCGAATCCGCCACCGCCAAAAGCACTCTTCATACCTTCATGACCATACTGGTCATACATCTTCCGCTTCTGCTCATCGGAAAGAACTTCGTAAGCTTCGGACGCTTCCTTAAACTTCTCTTCCGCCTCTTTATCGCCCTGATTACGATCCGGGTGATATTTCATCGCGATTTTACGGTACGCTTTTTTGAGCTCCTCGGCACTGATATCACGAGCAACGCCCAAAACTTCATAATAATCACGTTTGGATGCCATTATTGAACCTCTTCAGCTACAGGCGCAGGAGGAACTCCGGCAGAAACAACCACTTGCGCAGGTCGAATGACCTTGCCGCCCAGTTTCCACCCTTTGCGGAACTGACTAATGATTTCGCCTTGCGGCACTTTTTCATCGGGAATCATTGAAAGCACTTCGTGCAACATCGGGTCAAACGCCTGTCCTTGCGCATCTATCAACTCTGCCCCGGACTGCTCCAACGTCTTACGGAACGTGTCAGCAATCATACGAACACCTTCGGCAAAAGAATCGGCAGGAGCATTTTGCAACGCCATCTCAAAAGTATCATAGACAGGAATAAGGGAATTAAGCAAACGTTCATTCGCGCGTGACGTACGCTCTTCTAATTCACGCGCTTGACGTTTGCGCATATTATCGAAATCGGCAAGCAGACGGAGATAACGCTCTTTGGCTTGTGCTAATTCGCTTTCAAGGAGAGCGGCGTCTACTACTTTTTCCGTTACAGCTTCTGCGGAAGGATCGGTTATTTTTTCGGCGGAAGGAGTTACGGGCGTTTCCTGTACAGATGTTTCTTCTACAGTTTCGGGGGAGGTCATTGCTTCATCAGTCATGCGCGTCAAGAGTCCTTTCTGGTGCCGGAGATGGGAGTCGAACCCATACGTCTTGCGACTTCGGATTTTAAGTCCGATGTGTCTGCCATTCCACCACTCCGGCGTGCATATCGTTGAATTATAACATATTCCATTTACCTGCAAACGAGATTGTTTTCAGCGCCACTCATCTTCCATTAAGAATCTTCCCGCGCGACAAAAGACAAAAAGCAGTTAAACTTCACCGAGAGTTTCTAATTCGGCGGCGGCGGATTCCCACTCAAGGGAGAGTTTACCGAGGTCGAATTGGATGGCACGGAGACGTTTGGACGCTTCCGCTAACTGTTGAGAGGTCAATGCCGGATCGCCTAACTGTTCTGTCACGGCAGTTTGCTCGACTTCAAGTTTAGCAATAGCAGCTTCTGCTGTTGCAACTTGCCGTTTCAGCCGCTTCACATCGGGCGAACGCGCTTGGCGTTCCTGCGCACGTTGCCGGCGCAACTCTTTCGATGAAAGTTTGTTGGGATTCTCTACTTTCTTGACTTCTTCGGGATGTGCCTCATCGGCAATTTTCTCTTGATAGTAATCAAAGCCGCCGGGGAATCGGCGAATACCACGCCGCGAAACTTCCAAAATGTTTTCTGCCGTTCCACGCACAAATTCAATGTCATGGGAAACGAGAATCACCGTGCCATTGTAGTTTTTCACTGCGTCTTGAAGAGCCTTGCGTCCTTCAAGGTCTAAGTGCGTTGTCGGTTCGTCCAAAAGCAAAAAGTTCGGCGGATTAAGAAAGAGCCGAATAAATGCCAAACGAATCTTTTCGCCACCGCTTAAAACTTTAACCTGCTTGGCACAGTCATCAACGTTGAAACCGAATCCGCCAAGACGATTGCGAACTTCTTTTTCAGGCATCAATCCTGCCGCCGCTTTCGCAATGTTAAAAACCGTTTCTTCGGGAGACATGGTTTCCGCAAGATTTTGCGATTGATACCCTGCGGACACGTGATAACCGAATACAACTTTACCTTCGGTCGGTTCGCGTGCGCCAGCAAGAATACGCAACAGCGTCGTTTTGCCCATGCCGTTGTATCCGATAATAGCAATCTTGTCTCCGCGCATAACGCGCAGATCCAAATGACTAAAAATCGGATGCGTGCCTTCGGGATACGTATAAGACGCGTCTTCTAATCGTACAATCTCCGCACCTGAATGCGGTGCATCGGGTAAACGCAAAAAGCCTGCACTCCGACTGCGCGCCGGCAGACGAATCAGCTCCATTTTCTCCAACTGCTTTTCGCGGCTTTGCGCTTGCGAGGCTTTCGTCGCCTGCGCTCGGAAACGTTCGACGAATCGTTCGAGCTGTTCGCGTTTATGATCCTGATTCGCCTTCGCGGCGAGCAATTGCTGATACCGCAATTCGCGTTCACGCAGATAATAATCCAAATCGCCGTTGTAACGTGTGACCGTGCCGCCATCAACTTCCACCGTAATTTTGGCAATACTGCGCAACAAATAACGGTCGTGCGAAATCAATACCAACGTGCTATCAAACGCTCTCAGAAAACGCTGCAACCATTCCACCGCCGGTAAATCGAGATAGTTGGAAGGCTCGTCGAGCAAGAGCAGTTCCGGTTTGGACGCCAAGACACGCGACAACTCCGCCCGCATTCGCCAACCGCCCGAAAAACTCTTAAAGGGAAGATCAAATTCTTCTGTTCCATATCCCAGTCCGCCGAGCGATTCCTTGACTCGTGCTTCCAGAGAGTAGCCGCCCATCTGTTCAAACTTCGTATGCGCATCGCCCAGTTCGCGCAACATTCGGGTCTTCACCGCCGGATCGGTCTCTGTCGTAAGCGCGTCTTCCAGATAGGCAATGGCCTGTTCCGTTTTTTCAAAACCGGGAATACCTTCTAAACAATATTGTAAAAGTGTTTGCTCCGGCGTATCGGGTTCCAAATGCTGACGCACAAATCCGACCCGTGGCGTTCCCTCGTGAAGAACATCGCCTTTATCTGGCGTTAAATCACCGAGAATCAGCTTGAAAAGCGTCGATTTCCCCGAACCGTTCGGCCCGACAACACCAATACGCTCACCGGCGTTAATTTTGAAAGAGGCGTTTTCAAACAGGGCTTCTGACCCATAACGAACGCTCACGTCACGAAATTCAATCATAGTGCGGACAAGTTTACCAAAAGGATTGTTCCACGCGCGGTGAAATATAAACAAAACGCCCCGCACGTATCCGTGCAGGGCGTTGACTGCGACGCGCGTCCTTAGACGATGCGCGGTGCGCCAGCTGCCGCTTTGTATCTCGGACCGTAGAAGGCCTTAAGATAAATCTCGCGGATCTCAGGGATCAGCGGATAACGCGGATTTGCCGGTGTGCACTGATCATCGAAAGCTTCCTCAGAGAGCGAATCGAGATTCCGGAGGAACTCTTCCTCTGAAACGCCAAAGCCTTGAATGGAATCGGGAATGTCCACCGACTTCTTGAGGGCTTCAACAGCGTCAACAAGTGCATCGACCTTCTCTTGGTTGCTCTTACCATGAGCAATTCCGAGAATGTCGGCGACACGTGCATAGCGGCTCGCCGCCATCGGATAGGTGTACTGCGAGAAAATCGCCTGCTTCGAGGGATTTTCAACGGCATTGTAGCGGATGATATCGCAGATCAGCAGCGCATTCGCCAAGCCGTGAGGAATGTTGTACTTCGCTCCGAGTTTGTGCGCCATGGAGTGGCACAGTCCCAAAAACGCGTTGGCAAATGCCATTCCCGCGAGGTTGGAGGCGTAGTGCATCTTCTCACGTGCCTTCTTGTCAGCAGCACCCTTGTCATAGCTGAGCTTGAGGTACTTAAAGACCAGACGCGCCGCTTCCAGAGAGAGGGCGTTCGTCCACTCCGTGGAGAGAACCGACACCATCGCTTCAAGTGCGTGCACCAATGCGTCAACGCCAGAATAACTGGTCAGACGCTTGGGCATCGACAAGACGAGCTCAGGATCGGCAATCGCCATATCGGGCGTCAATGCGTAGTCCGCAATCGGATACTTCTTGTGCGTCCGCGAATCGGTCACCACGGCGAACGGCGTCACTTCCGAACCGGTACCAGAGGTGGTCGGAATAGCAACCATGATCGCCTTCGCGCCCATCTTCGGGAAGGTGTAAATACGCTTCTCGATATCCATGAAGCGCATCGCCATATCCTCGAATTTCGCCTCCGGATTCTCATAGCGCAACCACATCATCTTTGCCGCATCCATCGGCGAACCGCCACCGAGCGCAATAATCAGGTCGGGCTTATAGAGATTCATCCGCGCCAAACCTTCTTCAATGGTATCGGTATCCGGATCGGGCTTCACATCGTAGAAGATTTCCACTTCGACGCCCATATCTTCCAAGACCGTCGTGACTTTCTCCGTATAACCGAGATCGTACAAAGGCTTGTCCGTAACAAGGAAGGCACGCTTACGGTCGGTGATTTCGCGCAAGGCGAAAGGAAGACTGCCGTACTTGAAATAGATTTTTGGCGGAACCTTGAACCACAGCATATTCTCGCGACGCTCGGCAATGGTCTTAATGTTCATGAGATGCTTCACTCCAATGTTTTCAGAAACTGCGTTACCGCCCCAAGATCCGCAACCGAGGGTGAGCGACGGCGCGAGCTTGAAGTTGTACAAATCGCCAATGGCTCCCTGCGAGGCAGGAATGTTGACCAAGACACGTCCGGTCTTAATCATCGAACCGTACGCCTTGATGCGATCCGTATTGCCCGGTGCCGTATACAGCACCGATGTGTGCCCCAAGCCACCCGCTTCAATCAACTTCTTCGCCATCAGCATACCGTCTTCAAACGTCTTGGCGCGATACAGTGCAAGAACGGGAGAAAGCTTTTCGTGAGAGAACGGCTCTTCCGGTCCCATTGTGATCTTTTCCGTCTCGCCAATGAGCACCTTCGATTCCATCGGAACCTTAATGCCTGCCATTTCAGCAATCTTCCACGCCGGCTGACCGACGATCTTCGCATTGAGGTGACCATCGACAAAGATTGTCGCCGCCACTTTCTTGCGTTCGGACGGGGACAAGATGTAAGCACCGCGAGTCAGAAATTCCTGCTTCACCGTTTCATACAGACTATCCACCACAATCACCGCTTGTTCAGAAGCGCAGATCATGCCGTTATCAAACGTCTTAGACATCAGAATGGAAGAAACAGCCATACGATAGTGCGCCGTTTCATCAATCAATGCCGGCGTATTTCCAGCACCCACGCCTAGAGCCGGCTTACCCGAAGAGTACGCCGCCTGCACCATGCCGGGACCACCAGTTGCAAGAATCAAGTTCGTGTACTTGTGATGCATCAATGCCGCAGAAAGTGCCATCGTCGGTTCTTTGATACAGCCGACGATGCCCTCGGGAGCACCAGCTGCAACTGCTGCACGATGAATGATCATCGCCGCTTCATACGTCGAACGCTTTGCGCGCGGATGCGGACTGAAAACGATACCGTTTCGCGTCTTCAATGCAATCAAGGCTTTGAAAATAGCCGTCGAGGTCGGGTTCGTCGTCGGGACAATGCCAGCGACAATACCAATCGGCTCCGCCAAGCGGCGAATACCATACGTCGCATCATAGTCCAACTCGCCACACGTTTTCACGTTCTTATAGGAGTTGTAAATAAATTCGGAAGCGAAGTGATTCTTGATCACTTTATCTTCGACTACGCCCATGCCCGTTTCTTCAACTGCGAGCTTCGCCAAATCAATACGGTGAGCACAGGCGGAAAGTGCACACGCACGGAAAATTTTATCCACTTGCTCTTGCGTATAGGTCGCGAAAATGGCTTGCGCCTTTTTCACGCGTTCCATGAGTTCATCCAATTCCTTCAGTCCAGCGCTTTCATCGACCACCGGTTTGGCGGGCGCCTTGGGCGTGGCAGGAACCACCGACGCGGTGTCCTTTGCTACTGTCTTCTTCGTTGCCATGTCTTACTCCTTCTTTTGGCTCTTCTGTAAATCGATATAAAAGTATCGATTATTTTCGCCCGAAAGTCAATCGAAAAATAATGCACCCTTAAATATTTGAAACAGCCTCTTTATAAATGGGCAATACACGCGCAAATGCGCTCACGGAGATGCCGAATTTAACGCACGCGCAAACGGTAACCTTCCAAAAGTGGCGTGGAACGATACAGTTCAATTTCAATCGGACGCGACTCTGCGCCGCCGTCACACACTCGACACGCCATCCACACCCGTTCATAGTTCTGCGCCGCCCACCGATCGCGATCCTCATACCAATTCACCCACGCCGTATCGTCGGAAGTTGAATGCGGTTCAATTATGAGCGACTGCAAGAAACGTTCTTCCGGCGGCTGAACCCACGAAGCGTAAAAGGTCGGCAACCGCTCCCCCTCGGCTTGAATCGGCACTGCCTCCGTTTGCTCAATCGTATCGTAGCAAAGCCGCACCACCGCATTCTTGGCGGGGCGCAACGTATTCACCGGCACCTCCGACTTTAGTAGCGTCAACGTGCGTTGTGGCGTGAAGTTCAAAATACTTTTACGCACCACCTGCACCGTCGTGTCCAGCAAAGGAAGCGACGGCATACCGTTCTTCTCGTACGCCAACAAAAGTTCCCCGTGTGGCGGAAGCGTATACGGCTCCAATTTCCATTGCATCACCGTCTCCGAACCGTCCTTGACGCTTTGCAACGTATACGGCGCAAGCGACACTGTTTCGTTAGAAGTATTGGTCAGCGCCAGCGCTTTATACGAAACCATTCCTGTACGCGCATTCGACTCGGTAAAAAGGACGCGCGTCAACCACACGCCGGGCGGAAGCTTTTGCACCACAGGAACACGCGCAAAGATTTGCGCACGTCCTTGCCGATATCCGACAGGAAAGGTCAGTGCCTGTTGAAAATGAGACGGCGAACTCTCCTGCGCTTCTCCTGCTTTTGTGAACGGCGGAATCTCCGGCAATTCGACCTTGAGCGGATTTGACGTTGACCGTTGTAGTGAGCCATCGTCCCGTCGATAGTTTGCCGTCACCATGAGCCACAACGTCTGCCCCGCAGGTAAATTCTCGAACGTTGCCCGACGAAAAGAATCCGAGACTTGCCCTTCTTGTTGCGGCGCCTTCAACTGTAAACTTAACTGTATCGCGGGCACCGTTCCACTCGGGAACCGCAACGAAAGCCGTAGGTCTTGAGGCGGAAGCTGAAGATCTAAAAAAGCTTCCATCCCCGGAATCGCAATCGTCCCCCAAACGTTCCACTCCCCCTCTCCCCACCGGTATTCCACCGTCTCCTGCGTTTTTGAAGTCAACGACAAAAGCCCCGCCCGCCCCTGCGTCCACGGCTTCAAATCCAGTAACAAAGGAACCGCGTCCGATTCGAGCGGAATGATGACCTGTTCCTCCGCTTGCCACACCACAGAAGCGGTACACGTCTCAGGTGCCACCCTCTCATCACACTGCCACGTAACCGAAAATCCGGTCGACGTTAGATTCGACAGTTGTAAATTTGACGGTGCAATAAAAGGACGCACCGTCATCTCCGTTGAAAACCGTTCCGTCCTTCCCGTGGAATCAACGACTATCAACATCAATGTCGCTTTCCCCGTTTCTGTGGGCGCCACAAACTCCACCGTTCCAAACGAAAAATCGTCGGCAAATTGCATCTGCGTATTTCCATTAAACGTCCATCCCAACTGCCGATAGTCGCCACTCCCGCCCGAAAGTGTCACCGCACAAAGGAACGTCGTCCCCATACTCACCTCTAGCGGCATCTCCCACGCGACCGCAAGCGGAGGAAATTCCGCGACCAACGTTACCGCGTTCACCTCAAAGACATTCGCATCTTTTATATTTTGCAACGTCACCTTCAATACCGAAACCGGTGCTTCCAAACGGAACACCAATTCTTTCGCGACGCCTACGACGCCACCAAAATCAAACGCCGCTTCACAGCCCAACTCCACACCTTCGGAATCCTGCAACGTCAACTTAAGAATGTGGCTTTTTGCCTCCGCCGCAGTTTTTCCACTCGCCACTACCGTTACTTTCACAATTGCAACCGTCAACGGTTCCACACGCGCCAACGTCATCGCACTTGCCGCTTTCGCACGAAGCCCCACCCCTCTCAACCGTTCATAACAGGACTCATTGGCTCCATTCAGCCATCCTTGTTCCCCATTCCAACGTTTCGTAGATGTTTCCTTCGCCGCTGGATGTGCAAACGAAAATGTTTCATCCGCACGAATAAATGAAGCCACAGTTAAACAAAGTAAAAAGAAGATGCTATGTAAGCGTTTAGAACCGCACATCTTATACCTCCTGTCGGTCATCCACGAGAACTCTCTATATGCTACCACCCTCTTTTAATCCTCGCAAATGCGACGCTCTGGCGCCTTCTCTCGAACGGCAAATTTAAAGATTTTTCTTGCAGTTCTAAATCTGTTTGTTATAATTTG
>JAVVWU010000035.1:0-17195 GCA_036651955.1 Kiritimatiellia bacterium | reverse complement strand
CCAACGGGCAGATCTCTACGCGTCTCCTCAAATTTCAAGAACATTCCAAAAAGGTTTGACCGCGCACCTCAATGAGGCAGGAGCCGTACCTCACTGACCCTGACCTCGTACCTCACTGAGGTAGACGAAGTGCGGCGATGAGCAGCGCGGATGTCCCGCCTGTCACGCGGACTTTCTCTTTGTGTCATAAATACTAATGTCAAAAGGAATACGCCCGATGTCTCACGCTTAGTAAAGGCGTAGGTAAGAGCGATACAGAAGAGGAGGCGAGATTATGGAAGCAATAATGAATGAAATGAAATCAACGTTGGAGTCAATCCTCTATCGTGTGGTGAAAAATAGCGCGGCATCGTTGCAAACCGGTACGACCGTTTATTCTGCCATTGTCGAATTAAAAGAGACGTATAACATTACCGATATCGCCAAACGAATGGCGAGCGAAGGCTGTGTCATGAAAGAATCGGCAATCCGCCTTGTCTTAACGGAATTTGCCGATTTAGTTGGAACGCTTGTTGCCGAAGGGCGAGCCGTCAATATTGGCGGATTGGTGCGTTTTGTTCCGACCATTCGCGGAACGTTTGAAAGTCCAACCGCACCGTGGGATGCGAGCAAAAATCACGTACTCGTCAATGCAATGGCAGGAAATAAACTTCGCCAAGCGGCGAAAGAAAGTAGCGCCGTCCGCACAACGGTTCTTCCGCCACCTCCGCCACCATTAGTTCCGCCTCCCGTTCCCGTTTCGCCTCGTTCATCTGTTCCTTCACCTTCGCCCGCCGCTTCTCTTTCTTACCCGAAAGTGGCAACGAGAACCGTTGGTGCGACCGTGTGCAGAGTGCATCCAAGAAGGAAGCACAAGGCTGTGCCGGAGGAACCTTATGTGAGGACAAGAGGTGACGATGAAAAAGGTGCGTTCGGCTCTTCGCAGGAGTGTAGCAGTGGAAAAATAAAAAAGCTTGCATTTAGGGTGGAAGAGGTGCTATTGCTTTAAGGCGAATTTATGGAAGGATTTTTTGAATGTCGATAAAACCTAAAGCTTTGATTATTGTTGAGTCTCCTTCTAAGGCGAAGAAGATTGCAACGTATGTTGGCGAACAATTTATTGTGATGCCGTCGGTGGGGCATATTCGTGACTTACCGGGCTATGTGCTGGGTGTGAATGTCGCGGATCATTTTACGCCGAATTACGTTATCCCTGATGACAAAAAGAAAATTGTTGAAGATTTACGGAAGGCTGCTGCGAAAGTCCCAACGATTTATTTGGCAAGCGACCCTGACCGTGAAGGGGAGTCGATCGCATGGCATTTGCATGAGGTCTTGAAAGATGTAAAGGGTGAACACACGTTCTATCGTGTCCGTTACAATGAGGTTACAAAAGGGGTCGTGCTGAATGCGCTTGAGCATCCGGATGTGATCGACCAAAATTTGGTGAATGCTCAGCAGGCGCGTCGCATTGAGGATCGTCTGTCGGGATTCAAAATCTCTAAACTGATTTCGAGTACGGTTCGCGGAGCGCGAAGTGCTGGACGTGTGCAGTCGGTCGCGTTGCGGTTGATTGTCGATCGTGAACGTGCCGTACGAGAGTTTCGTCCGACCGCTTATTGGCTGTTAGGGGCGCGGTTGGAAAAAGGAATGGAAACATTTGACGCGCGTCTTGCTTCGGTGGAAGGTGTCGCGCCGAAGTTTATGGCGTACGACAAGGAAGTTACCGGAATTGCTTCGGAATCGGTGGCGCAGGAATATTTGGAAGATTTACGCGGGCGTAATGTGACGGTGGCGTCGGTGGAACGTAAGTTTGTTTCTAAACGTCCGTTGCCGCCGTTTATTACTTCAACGCTTCAACAGTCTGCGGCAACAGTTTTAGGCTATTCGCCGGATCAGACGATGCGAATTGCGCAAGCATTGTATGAAGAGGGACATATCACGTATATGCGTACCGATGGTTATACGGTAAGTGCAACCATTCGCGGAGCGGTGGAGGCGGAAATTACCAAACTCTTCGGTAAAGAATGTGTTCCGGAAACGCCAAACTTCTTTGGTAACAAAGTAAAGAATGCCCAAGAGGCGCACGAACCTATTCGCCCTACGGATGTATCAAAACCGCGGTTGGATGGAAGTGACCCACAGCAGAACAAACTGTATGATTTGATTTGGCGGCGCTTTGTCGCCAGTCAAATGGCTTCGGCGCGCTTTGAACGCACGACGATGACCTTTACGCCGACAGTACCGCCGCCGGCAAAGCATCTTTATTTATTCTCAGCTTCTGCGCAGAAGGTGGTCTTTAAGGGCTTCTTGAATGTGATGGAATTGGGACGCGAAGAGGCCGAGGACGCAGATGCGAAGGCGCTTCCGGCACTGGACAAAGGCGACATTGTGAATTGTCGTGAGTGGTTATGTGAAGGTAAAGAAACGCAACCGCCGGCGCGGTTCAATGAAGCTTCACTGGTCAAAGCGTTGGAAGAAAATGGCATTGGTCGTCCGTCAACTTATGCTTCAACGGTAAAAACGCTGTTGGCGCGGAGTTATGTCGAAAGCGGCAAGGGGCACGTGCTTACGCCGACGGAAATGGGAATGGCGGCGATTGATTATTTGCTCAGTGCAATGCCGGACTTCGTCAATGTCGAATTTACGGCGCAGATGGAAGATGCGTTGGATAAAGTCGCGGAGGGGTCATTGGATTGGGAGCAGAAGGTCTCTGATTTCTACGAGAAGCTCGTCAGTTGGCTTGCTGCCGATACGGTGCGCGTAAAGCAAATTCTGCACCAGTTGGCGCAAGTGGACAAGTGGAATGACCCGGTTAAGACGTGGAGCGATTTGAAGTTCTACACAGAAATGACCGAAGCCATTGATAAGGGCGAGGTCTTGACGAAGGCGCAGCTCGCCATTTTAATTCGTATGACGATTACGTATCGTGACCAGTTGCCGGAATTGGAATCGGTCTTGGGATCGTTGCCACCACCTGCCGATAAGGGCAAAATCAATGGCCTGTTTGAGGCATTGGAAGGTCGTGAGCTGACGGAGTGGGAAACGAAGTTCATCACTTCGGTGAAGGATCAGTTTGGGAAACGTGGCGATTTGTCTCCGAAGCAGTTGGCGATGCTTCAACGAATTGCGGTGCCGGAAGAGGATGCAGAGCGTCCTGACAATGAAGCGGCATCGAAGGTACTGGCTTCGGCATTTGCGACTGTAACGGAATGGAATGAAGCGGTGACACGGGGAAAGCGCACGTTTGACGACAAGGAGTTTGTGACAAGCTTAACGCATCAATTGGAAGAACGCCACTTCTTGACGGAACGCCAATTTGAAGCATTGAAACGGTTGGTGCGTACGTATCAGGAACAGATTCCGAACTATGCCGATTTGGCGGAAGCTTATGGCATTAAGACGGCGGCACCGCGTAAAGTCGCAGCCAAAACGGGCGACGCGAAGCCAGCGACGAAAAAGCCCGCTGCTAAAAAACCTGCCACGAAAAAACCTGTCGCAAAGAAGCCGGCGGCAAAAGCGACGCCGAAAAAGTCGGTAAAGAAATAGGAGTGTGGAATGTTGCCCTATTGCTACGAACATAAAGTCCGTGTCCGTTATGCGGAAACGGATCAAATGGGCGTTTGCTGGCATGGCAACTATCTCCTGTATTTAGAAGAAGCGCGTGGCGAAGCGTTGCGGATGACGCGGTGCGGTTCGTATGCGGAGATGGAAGCGGCAGGAATTATGACGCCGTTGGTTTCGGTGAATATGACCTATTTGAAGCCGGCGCATTATGATGAGGAGTTGACGGTGCGTGTCTTTGTGGAAGAGCCAGTGCGCGCGTTGGTCACGTTTCGTTATGAGGTCGTCAATGCTGCCGGTGAGCGCGTTTTGGACGCTACGACGGCGCTTGCCTTTATCTCCAAAGAAACACACCAGCCTTGCCGTCCGCCGTTGGCGCTTCGACAGTTCTTTAAGTAGAGGCGTATGAACGATATTTTTGCAACTTATGAAACGGTTTCCGCACGGATTGAAGCTGCCGCGCATCGGGCAGGACGTAAGCCCGAGGAGATTCAATTGATTGCCGTAACCAAAACGCATGGAGCGGAAACGGTGCGGGACGCAATGGATGCCGGAATGTCTCTTTTCGGTGAGAACAAAGTGCAGGAAGCAGCATGGAAAATACCGCTCTGTCCTTCTTCTGCGCATTGGCAGCTGATAGGACATCTTCAAAGTAATAAAGCGAAGTTCGCTGTTCGCCTGTTTGAAACGATTCATTCGGTCGATTCGATTCGATTATTTGATGCGCTTGAACTCGCCGCACGACAAGCAGGGACGCGTCCTGAAATCTATTTAGAGGTGAATGTTTCGGGTGAGCCTTCCAAATATGGTCTTACGCCTGAAGCCGTCCCTGCAACGATTGAACAGCTCTTGAACCAAGCGCAGGCATTGACGTTAACTGGTTTTATGACGATGGCGCCACTTGTTCCTGAAGCGGAACAGGCGCGTCGTTATTTTGCCGCTCTTCGTGAATTGCGCGATTGTATGGCGGAACGGTTTAACGCAGATTTCCCGCATCTTTCGATGGGAATGACGCACGACTTTGAAGTCGCAATCGAAGAAGGCGCAACCGATGTTCGTATCGGTACGGCACTGTTCGGTCATCGCCCCACGTTGAAACTGTCGGCAACGGCGGATGTTGAATGAGGACGCTGTGAGTTCGCCGATTCTCTTTTCCGTGTGTGTCGTGTTGACGACTTATCTTCTCTTGCAATTCGCCTATCTTCTTTTTATTGAAATCGTACGAGCCTTCAATCGTGGCGATCCGGTGCGTGCGTTAACGTTCGGACCGGTAACGGCTGAAACGTGCCTTATTCTGGTGCATGGATTTGCCGATACACCGGAAGCGTGGCGGAGAGAAGGGGAAGCATTGGCAGCACGTGGGATGCGTGTACAGATTCCGGTGCTTGACCATGACGCGACGGAACGTGAATGGATGGAAACGGTTCAGCACGCGGTAGCGGAGGCACGTTTAACGGCACGTTCCGTGTGGATGTGGGGACATTCAATGGGTGGAGCCGTGATTGTTGCTATGGGCGCCCCTGCCGTGACAGGACGCGTGCTGTGGGCACCGTTCTTTGCTCCCAAACTCGGACGTCGATGGGTGCATTTTCTCTATTGTTTTCATCGCGTACTCTTTCTCTGGCCTCATACATTAACGTTCTTTCCTTCGCAGCGAAACGGTAAAGGTGAAATTAAAACCGCCTATCGTGTGCGGCGGGTTATTCCCATTCGCACCTTCTCCGCAATGTTACGGATGCAACAGTATGCCGTCGATACGAGCGCCCACCTTCCAACCTTCGTCCTTCTCTCGCAACGCGATCGTGTGGTCGAGAATCAAGCGACACGTCAGGCACTCCCTGCCGCAACGTTTGCTTTTGTTGCAAATCCATTATCAGGTCACGCCCTTACCAATGCGACGGATTGGCGTGAAAACCTTGAAGCCTCGCTTGATTTTATGGAGCAGAATCAATGAATCGTCTTTCTGTTCTCATTGTGTCATGGAATCAGGCAGAACGGTTGCGTCTCTGTTTGGAGGCGGTGCAACGTTTTCTTCCAGAGGCACAAATCGTCGTCGTGGACAATGGGTCGGAAGTGCCTCTGAGTGCTCCCCGGTGTGAACTTATCCGGAGTGAATGTAACCTTGGTTATGCGGGTGGTAATAATCTTGGAATGGAAAAATGTACCGGCGCATTTGTATTGTTGCTAAACAATGATGCCGTCTTACAGGCGCGTTCCACGGTGGAAACGTTAGTCGCATGGTTAGACGCACATCCTGCGTGTGCCATTGCTCAAGCGAAATTGCAGCTGCCGGATGGGACATTAGACAGTTGTGGCGAATTGCTGACAGGCGCCGGTACGCTCTACCATTATGGTTATATGAAGCTGGAGGGGGAAAAGGTTGCGCATCCCTTTCAAATTTTCGGAGCCAAAGGCGCATGTTGCCTCCTGCGCCGTTCGGTTCTCGCTGCGGTTGGGAACATTCTCTTCCGCCCGGAATTTTTTTGTTACTACGAAGATATCGACCTTTGTCATCGCGTTTGGCTTGCCGGATATGAAGTTTGGTTTGTTCCCGATGTCCCCGTCTTGCACGATGAAGGCAGCACGGCGCGCACGCTGCCTTCGCGTCGCGTGTGGCAACAGTACCTTTCCAATATGTTGACGTCTTCCGTTGATTTGTGGGGGCCACGTGCGTGGGTAACCGTTGCGCCCGGTTTTCTACTCCTCTTTGCCGTAGGGTGTCTAATCAAACGCGTTCATCCGCACGTTTTAGATTGTCCACGGATTCACTTTTTACGTCGTCGAACGGAGCGCGATCTGTTTGCGCGTGTTCGCGTGCGTGTTCCCTTGCGCTATTACTATCTCAATGCGCGCCGTCGCCTTTCAGACTTCCACGACAGCCCTCGCCCTTCGCATACGTAGCATTTTTTATCTCGCACTCGCCTCGGAGAGTCGTTCTTGGAGAAGCGCTTGCGAAAGGCGCTTTAAGAGTTGCGAAGGGAGAGGCAATCTTGCGATAATCAAGGTGTAATAAGAAGGAATTGTTATATGAAAATGTTACTACTGATTGCGTTATTGATGACGGGAGCGCTTTGGGCGAAGCCCACGGCAACAGATCCCTTTTTCCCTGATGTCGAATATAAAGAGGGGACGATTACATTAACTTTTGCGATGAAAGAAAAGGGAATGCATCTATATGATGATATGTTCTCCTGTTCTTTAGGTGCGCCGTTGTCGAAACCTTCATTGGGGAAAGACGCTGATGGACGTGAAATGTATGCAGGAATTGCAACGTTTGTTTGGACGGCGGCACCTGCTACTGTGTTTACGGTCAACTATCAGGGGTGTGACATTCAGCAGTGCTATATGCCTCAGTCGTACACGTTTACAATTCTTCAAGAGGGAACGGTCGTTGAAGGAAGGCACGAGGTCAAAGCGGTTGCAGCGATTGAGAAGCCTTTGGCTTTGCCCACATTCCGACGTGCGGCAGGTTTTATTCCAGTGTCCGAATTTGTGCGATTTCTTAAGGATGAACAGTCGATTACATTTACAAGTGATCCGGTGGGATATGCGAAGGAACATGGGATAGGGCTCTTTTTGCTTCTAATCTTTATCGGTGGACTGGCGTTGAATTTGACGCCGTGCGTGTTGCCGATGATGCCGATTAACTTGGCGATTATTGGCGCTGGTGCAAGTGGAGGCGGACGCCTCAGTGGAGCTTTACGCGGCGGCGCTTATGGGCTTGGAATTGCATTGGCATATGGCGTTTTGGCTCTGATTCCAGCGTTGACGGGAACGGCATTTGGTGCGGTTCAATCCAGTCCGTGGTTTAATGCAACGATTGCGGTGGTGTTTGTCCTTTTGGCGTTGGCATTATTTGATGTCTTTATGATCGACTTTACGCGCTTCTCAGGATCGGGACGTGGTCGAAAAGGTGCGGCGGCGGCATTTATCGCAGGTGCGGTGAGTGCAGTATTGGCAGGCGCGTGTGTTGCACCGGTGCTGATTGCCGTACTCCTCATTACGTCAACTTATTTTGCGGAAGGTGCGTATTGGGCATTGTGTTTACCGTTTGTTCTTGGACTTGGAATGGCGGCACCATGGCCGATTGCTGGCGCCGGTTTATCTTTTCTGCCAAAGCCAGGGGCGTGGATGGTGTGGGTGAAAAAGCTGTTTGGCATTCTCGTTCTTTTGTTTGCGGCATATTATGGTTGGGTGGCGTTTCACGCTTTTCGTCCGGCAGCGTCCGTCTCGGAGCAAGGCTCGGCAATAGCGCTGGACGGAACGGATTTCAGCGCGATTCAATCTGCAATTTCGGCGGCGCATCTAAAAGGGAAAGCCGTCTTTATCGACTTCTGGGGGACGGCGTGTAAGAATTGTGAAGTGATGGAAGCGACGACCTTTAAGGACGAACAGGTAAAGGCGGAGTTAGAGCGTTTTTGCGTGTTGAAAGTACGGATGGAATTGACCGATAAAGCGATTCAGCAGACGCAAGAACGATTTGGAATTATGGGATTGCCCACCTATCTTATTGCCGATGTGAAGCCGATTGCCGAACGTGTACAGTGAATCGTAATCAGCATACATTAAAAACGCTTCAGGCGCGGGAGAATGTCGAGACCGATCCGAGCATTGCGCGTTTTGTCGATTGGTTGCGTTCCGTGCGTCACGCGAGTGAACAGACGGTGATTAGTTATGTACGGGACCTTGCACAGTTCGTTGCGTTCTTTTGGAAAGAGAGTGATCGTCCGCCCTTTGATTGGACAGTTCCCGATCGACAAGCCGCGAAAAAGTTTCTTTATACTTATGCCTGTTCCGGTGCGCGTCCCGCTTCAACGGCACGGAAGTTGGCTTCGTTACGATCGTTTTATCATTATTTAGTGATTGAAGGGTTGGTGGCGCATTCGCCTTGTACGGCGCTTCATCCGCCGAAAGGAGAAAAGCGGTTACCTGTGTTGCTCTCGGAAGTAGAAGTGCTTCGGCTCCTTGAAGCGCCACGGAAATATTTAGAAACGCTTTCCGCCCCAGAGCCGTGGACGCGCTATGTTCACTTAAGAGATACCGCGCTTTTCGAGGTGCTTTATTCAACAGGTGCGCGCGTTTCAGAAATCGCGACATTAACGCGTGGACGACTGTCATTGTCGCAAGGCGTTTGTCGTGTATTAGGGAAGGGGAACAAAGAACGCCTTTGTCTTTTGGGTCGTCCAGCCATTGAGTCGCTTCAAGCGATGCAAGCGCAAGCACTTCTGTTGTGGCAAGGGACGGAGATGTCCGAACGCGCGGTCTTTCTCAATCACGAGGGCGAAGCTCTGACGACGCGTTCAATTGAACGGTTTATGAAGCATTGGCTTGCCGTAGCAGGCTTGCCGACAGAGCTTTCACCTCATAAACTGCGCCACTCGTTTGCTACGCACCTTTTAAGTCATGGGGCAGATCTACGCGCGGTTCAAGAATTACTCGGGCACGCTTCTCCTGCAACGACACAAATCTACACACATTTAAGTCCCGAACATCTTGCCGCGTCTTATCATCAATCACATCCGCGTGGATAGTACAACGACTTGCATTTCTGCAAGTCGTCCCTTATCGTACGTGCCTACTTCACACATTTGGGGCAAAGCCCCCAAACCGTCACTGCAACTTTATTGGCTTTGCAGCCTTGTGGCAACTGTACTCCAGGGAGTTCGTCCGGAAGTTTTTCTAAGTCCATGACTGTCCCACACTGCGTACACTTGAAGTGCGCGTGAGGCAAGGTATTGCCATCGTAACGCAACTCAAGATCTTCCGTACACACTTTATCTGCCAACTGATGTTCAACTAAAGCATGAAGCACATTGTAAACAGTTGTGCGCGAAAGGCTCGGCATCGTGGGGCGTAGCGTACAATAGAGCGTGTCCACTGTCGGGTGCACCGGGTGCGCCATCAACCATTCGTAAATGACGACACGTGGCGTTGACGGTTGCAACCCGGAAAGGCGGAGTATCGTTCGCGTTTTGGCGTTCGTACGCACTTTCCGAGTGGAAACATGACGTGGCATTTTTTCCATGGGAGACCTTAAGGTTAGCACATCAACTTATTTGAAGTAGCGGTTCAATAATCCGGCGAACGCGGAACCGTGACGCGCTTCATCTTTGCACATTTCATGCACCGTATCATGGATTGCATCCAGCCCGAGTTGTTTGGCTTTCTTTGCAATTTCCAACTTACCTTGGCAGGCGCCATGCTCTGCTTCTACGCGCATTTCCAAATTCTTTTGTGTCGAATCGGTTACGACTTCACCGAGCAGTTCGGCAAATTTTGCAGCGTGTTCAGCTTCTTCAAAGGCAATTCGCTTGTAAGCTTCGGCGACTTCGGGATAACCTTGACGATCGGCGACACGGCTCATCGCCAAATACATTCCGACTTCGGAGCATTCACCCGAGAAATGGGCGCGAAGACCTTCAAGAATTTCAGGGTCAACACCTTGGGCAACGCCTACGTGATGTTCATCAGCCCACGCCAACGTTTCATTGGTCTTTTCGATAAATTTAGATCCATCGATACCACATTGTGGACATTTGGCAGGGGCGGTATCGCCAGTGTGAACATAACCGCAAACAGGGCAAATAAACTTCTTCATCGTTAGAATCTCCTATTGATATGGAATGATTACAGAATACGGTGTAATCGTTCGTTTGTCAAGAACCGTCTACAAATAAAACAAAAGAGCTTCTCTTGCGAGCGGAGGCTTTGACTTTGGCGAATGAGGTCAATAAATAAAGCGAAAGAGGTGCTAGATAAGCACCTCTTTCGCTTTGAATGAACAGATTATTTAGTCGTTGTTGTAAAGTTCATCAAGAGAATCGCCGATAATCTCAAGCGCTTCTTCAAGGTCTCTTTCGGGAATGTTCAGCGGGGGAAGGAATCGCACCACGTGTTCGCCTGCCGTGCAACAGAGAACGCCATTTTTGCAACACGTATCAACAACTTCCTTGGCATCGCCTTCAAGCACCATACCGAGCAGTAATCCCTTGCCGCGGATTTCGAGAATCTGCGGGAAAGAATCCATAAGCGCTTCAAGTCCTTCACGCAAGAGCGCGCCAGTGGACTTTGCCTTTTCAAGCAACTTCTCGTTGGCGATCGTATCCAGTACCGCCATTGCCGCAGCGCAGGCGCAAGGATTACCACCAAAGGTTGTTCCGAGCATTCCGGGATGAAGAAGGTCTGCCAATTCGGATTGGGCAATCACGACGCTCAGCGGAAGCCCACCACCCAACGCTTTTGCAAGCGTAAACATATCGGGCTTAATGCCATACTGCTCCCATGCAAACATCGTTCCGGTACGACCCATGCCGGTCTGAATTTCATCCATGAGGAGAAGCAATCCTTTGTCTTTGCAAAGTTTCGCAATCCCTTTCATAAATTCAGCCGTAGCAGGAATAACGCCACCTTCTGCCTGAATGGGTTCCAACATAATTGCCACTGTCTTTTCGCCAATGACCGCTTCGACGGACGCAAGATCATTGAAGTCGGCATAAGCAAAGCCAATCGGCAACGGGTCAAAACCTTTTTGAATCTTTTCCTGTGCAGTTGCGGCACACATGGCCAACGTCCGCCCGTGGAATCCTTTATTAAAGGTAATGACTTCGTATTTCCCCTTCTCCCTACCGTAGAGACGGGCAATCTTAACCATGTTTTCATTTGCTTCTGCACCGGAATTGGCGAAGAAACATTTGCCGCCATTGCTCAACTTGGAGAGCTTTTGTGCAAGTAACACCATGTTGGTGTTGTAATACAGATTTGAACTGTGTGGCATGAGCTTGGCTTGCCGTACAATCGCTTCTGTCACGGCGGGGTGGCAGTGACCGCACGCGAGCGTCGCAATGCCTGCCGTGAGGTCGATAAACTGCATATTGTCAATACCTGTAACCTTGCTGCCAGATCCCTGAATGAGAGCCACTGTGGGGGCATACGTGGGCATGACATACTGGTTGAAAAGGTCTGCGATATCATTCGTCTTGCTATTCATCTGCTTTGATCTCCGTTCCTACGCCTTGTTTGGTGAATATCTCGAGCAGAAGTGAGTGCGGCATACGCCCATCAATGAGATGGACGCGTTGCACGCCTGCTTCGATGGCTTCAGCACAACTGTCGATCTTCGGCAGCATGCCTCCGCGAATAACGCCTTCTTCTTTGAGCTTGCGAACGTCTCCGAGTCGCAGCGTTGAGAGGAGAGACTTGGGGTCCTCGACATCGCGGAGGAGCCCCGGTACATCCGAGATAAAAATGAGTTTCTGTACACGCATGGCTTTGGCAATTGCCACTGCCGCGACATCAGCATTGACGTTGTACAGTTTTCCGTCTTCGTCGCCGAGTCCTAAGGGAGTAATCACTGGAATGACACCTGCATCTGCCATTTGCATAATTGAGTCGCTTTTGACAGCGGTAGGGTCACCGACATAACCCCAATCAATGGGCTGTCCAGCGGCATCGCTTCCAGTAGTCTTGCGCACTGTCAAAATCCAATCGCCGTGAAGCGGACGCGCAAGAACATGAAAATTGTTGTTGAGGAGTTTAAGAATGTTTGCATTCACCTCATGCTTGAGTACCGATTCGACAATCTCAAGCGTTGGTTCGTCGCTCACACGCAAGCCTTGTACGAAATTGGGCGGAAGATGCGCCGCTTCCATCGCGCGGTTAATCGCCTTGCCACCGCCATGCACAAGAATGACTTTAATCCCCACCGTACGCATAAAAGCAATATCGCTCATGAGGCGCAAGAGATTCTCTTTCGATTCCATGACACTGCCGCCGAGCTTCACGACAACATAGCAACCACGGAATTCCTGAATATAAGGAACGGCCTCAATAAGGACATTTGCCTTCTCTATGTATTCCTGCATCACGTCGTATACTCCGCATTAATTTTGACGTAATCGAAGGTGAGGTCACACGTGTAAATCGTGTCTTTTCCCTCACCGAGACCAAGCTCAACAGAAACGTCAAAGGCACGTTCACGCATAATGTTCTGCATTTGACCTAAGGTTGCCGCATCTGCGACGCGTCCCAAATCATACGCGCAGATACCACCATAAAGAATGCGCACCTTTGCAGGATCTACTTCTGCACCCGAATATCCTGTGGCGCAAATGACGCGCCCCCAGTTGGGATCAAGTCCAAACCATGATGTCTTGACCAATGGTGAACGAGCAATCGCGCGAGCGACCAAATGCGCATCGCCGTCATTCCGTGCACCCGAAACTTTCACCGTCACGAACTTTGAAACACCTTCACCATCCATAACAATCTGTTGCGCAAGCGACGTGCAAACGGCTTTTAATGCTGCGACAAATCGCGCCGCATCAGGATGCGCACCATTCAGAACGCTATTTCCTGCCAGTCCATTCGCCAAGCAAATCAGCGTATCATTCGTCGATTCATCACCATCAATGACAACACGATTGAAACTGACATCTGCTGCGTCTTTCAATATTTGCTTAAGCCAAGCCGCATCGACTGCCGCATCGGTTGTGACATATGCCAGCATGGTTGCCATCATCGGCTCAATCATGCCAGCACCTTTGCACATTCCACCTAACGTGACCGTTTTCCCGTCAATCTCGCAGGAAACAGCTGCCATTTTCGGCTTCGTGTCGGTGGTCATAATCGCACGTGCGACCGTTTCATCCACCGCCACGCCCGAGGTCAAGGCGTCTTTCGCCTTTTTCACGCCAGCAACAATTCGTTCCGTCGGCAATAGCGTTCCGATCACACCGGTACTTGAGACAAGCATCAATGCTGAATCAATTGCTAAAAGCTTCGCCGACTCTTCCGCAATTAACCGTGCGTCCGCAAGACCTTGTTCGCCTGTACAGGCATTCGCACAGCCCGTATTGATAACAACTGCCTGAGCCTTGGGCGATGAAGCCAATTTTGCACGGTCAAGAAGAACGGGTGCTGCCGCCACAAGATTGGTTGTAAAAATTCCTGCCGCTGTACAAGGAACTTCCGAGAAAATAAGCCCTATATCGCGGCGATTGGCATACTTTACCCCTGCTTCCACGCCTGCTGCACGGAAACCTTTTGCCGAGGTAACGCCACCTATCAGGAACGTAATGTGTTCCATTTGCCACTCCTTTTTAGCTGTAAACACGTGAAGTATGCCAAAAGCTATCCCTCTGATGCAAGAGTAGGTTAAGAATAGCGCACATTGTACTCTACTGAAACGGAGCGCTTCGATACCGTTAGACGCTCCTTAACTTCAATGAACAGGCGGATAAACCGTTATTTACCTCTCCTCTATATCGTTTTATAAATCCAGATTCAAATACTCCCAATAATCTTTCAAACCGCTGAAACTTACCTGCCCTGCGCAAATGCGTCACCTTTGAAGGCTCCTCTCTTGTCATTTCTTTAAGGGGTATAACGAAGCGCATACGGTTTGCTTGCTTCAACTATATAAGGATACGACACGCCTTTTACCGATGCAGCTTCCTTTTGTAGCTGACAAGCTTTTGACCGCTTTGTGTCACTCTCATACATTACCACGAGAGAAGTTCACGCAGTCACATCTGTCACGTATCGTTTCGTAATACAACAATAAGAAGTAAGAGCGTGCAGAAGCTTTTGTGCCGAAGGAGTTTGAATTGTCTTTCTTAACTCAGCATAAGTCCAACATAAGTGCTGGTATAAAACCGACACTTATGTAAAAGAGCTTTGCAAAGGAAGAGGCAAATTCAAGTTTTACTTGATTGTCGATGCCGTTGCCGCACAACGGTTTTGAAATATTGTTTTGCGTCTCATCTGCTTCTTATGGTATCGTGGTAGGCATTGTTTTCGTATTCAAAGACAAAGGATTACTTCATGAAGACTGAAATTCAAAAGTTAGGCGCCTGTCGCGTAAAGCTTAATGTTGAAGCGACTGCAGAGGAAATAGATCCTACTTATAAAGCGGTTCGGAGTGCTTTTACTGATCGTGTGAATTTGCCCGGCTTCCGTAAGGGTAAAGCACCATGGGAAAAGATTGAGCAACTTTACGGGAAAGATATCCAAAAAGAAGTCAATCAACGTGTCGTGCGCGTCTTACTTGATGCTGGAGTCAAGGATAGTAAGGCGAAGATGGAAGCTTTTGTTGACATTGAACATTTGAAGTCGGGCAAGGGCGAAGGCGCTTCTGCCAGTATCATTATTGATATTGCGCCGGAGTTTAAGATGCCTGATATGAAGAAATGGCAAGTCAAGAAAGTAAACGTTGTCGTTACCGAAGCAGAAATCGCTGAACGTCTCGCGGAAATTCGTAAGATGGCAGCTTCTTTCAAGGAAGCGACTGCTGATGATCTCGCGACAGCGGATGATTTGGTTGCAATCGCCTTCACTTCGGATCTTGATAAGAATGCCGTTTCGGATGCTGCCAAGCATTATGTCTCCGATGATGAGTATTGGGTGCAGTTGCGCGAAGATGCTTTCATTCCCGGACTTTCTGCGCAAATTTCTAATAAGAAGTTGGGCGAGACCGTATCGTTTACCTCGACTTATCCTAAAGATTTCCGCATTGAAGATTTGAAGGGTAAGAAGGTTAAATATACGGTTTCGGTGAAGTCGATTCGTAAAATGACTCCTGCGGATGATGCTACGGTACTTCAACGTTTTGGCGTCAAGGATATGGCGGAGTTGAATACGAAAGTTTCTGAAAACTTGAGCTCTTCCAAGAAGTATGCCGAAGAACAGCGTGCCTCGGGTGAATTGAGTGATGCGATTGAAGCCTCGGTTAAGTTTGATCTTCCGGAGCGCGTGCTGGATGAGCGGATTTACGATGAACTTTCAATGGATTCCACGAAGCCGCTTGAAACTTTCAAGGGTGATTCTGAAGCATTGAAGAAGAGTGACATCTACAAAGCGGCAAGTGCGCGTGCTGAAAAGTCACTTCGTCGCAATTATGTCCTTCTTCAACTCGCGAAAGATCGCAAAGTGACGTTGGGACAAGAAGATTTTGATGCGGCGTTGGGTCGCCTTGCCGAACAAACGCAACTCAAGATTCCTGAACTCATCAAGCGATTGCAAGAAAATGGGCGAATGGAAGAGTTTGCCACGCGTGAACTCGCCGGTAAGATGTTCAATGAACTTCTGAAAGAATGCGCAACGCTCTAGTTTTCGCACGATATCCTATTGAAGACCTAAAGAGATCTCTTTAGGTCTTTTTTTGACATCAACACAAGGCTCGAACAATTCTACACGCACAGAGAGAAAGAGCGTAGGTAAGTAGAATGATACGCTATGAGCCGCACCTCAATCGAGGTAGACTTTGAAGCGGAGCCTCTTCCCAAGAGAAGGGTGCCGAAGTCTACTGCCAACATCTGGAACGTCTATGCGGTACTTGTCTATCTTCTTTTTAATTGTTTCTCTCTTTTGGATTCAGGTGCTTCCTGCCAACGTTTTCCGCCAAGAAGCGGATGACTTTATTAAACGACTTCCGCCAGATTTACAACGAGAACAAGCGTCCGCCATTCGAGCTGCTGAGAACGGTAAGAATCAAGCGTTGCAAAAAATTCGCGGCGCACGTAATATCGCGTCTCCATTACCCGAAGGCGTTGAAAGTTGTGAGATAACGCCAACATTACGGCTCTATCGTCCGACGAAGAAAAGAGAGAAGGAGCAAAGAGCTCCCTTACTGATTTATTTTCACGGAGGAGGATGGACGATTGGGAGCATTAACAGCTGCTCCAAGTTCTGTGGCGCATTGGCTCAACAGGGTGACCTTTTAGTACTTGCCGTTGACTATCGACTGGCGCCCGAACATCCCTTTCCGCAAGGGCTTGAGGACTGTCTTGATGCCGTAGCTTTCGCCCGTCAACACGTTGTCGCGTGGGGCGGAAGCTTAGATGCCATCTCTCTCGGCGGTGATAGTTCGGGAGGGGAGCTTGCTTTATCCGTTGCCCTGCGCCTTCAACAGGAGAAGGAATTGCAGCCGCTTCGATCATTGGTGCTTTTTTATCCTGTAGTTTATATCGGCGAAAAAGATTCGGAGTCGTGGAAACTTTTTGGAGCGCGGTTTGGCTTGGATGCGGAGCTGATGAACGCGTTTATCCATGCCTATACAAACGGGGAAATGGAGACGCCTAAGCTTTCGCCACTTGAAGCTTCGGATGAACGCCTCAAAGCATTACCGCCACTCCTTTTCATTGCTGCCGATCGTGATATTTTGCGCGACCAAGGGAAGGTTTTTGTGGCACGGTTAAAGCAACTCAATGTACCTGTTAATTACGTCCTTCTTTCGGGAACGGTACATCTTTTCATTACCGTTTCCGGACAAAACGCTGCATTTCAAACGTCGATAAAACTTACCTGTGATTTCTTGAACGGTACCGCCTCGGATAAAATAAAACCGTCGCGACTGAAAGCCGTGACGGTTAGGTAAATGGTCGTATCATTTCGGGAATTTTGCTCTTTACGTGCGGTTTATCTCAATTAGTAAAGAAGCTTGAAGATATTATTGATCTCCATCGTTTTGACATGTTTGGACATTTTCTTCATCCACAGGGATCATAATGACCCATTGCCCATTTTTAGTCGCGCCTACACGTTCAAGCAAGTGAAACTCTGAACGAAGGCGATTGATATAGACGCGAATGGTATCCCGATTCCTGCTCATTTTTTCAGCTAACTGCTCATAAGTAATTTTCGGGTTATCGGCTATG
>JAVVWU010000034.1:0-17330 GCA_036651955.1 Kiritimatiellia bacterium | reverse complement strand
CGCTTCATGGCGCACATTCTCAACGATTACGCATGTTCGAATGCGCCTCGAAGAAATCAATCTCTTCGAGTACCTTGCCTGTACCACAGGCAACGCCGGAAAGCGGATCATCGGCAACCAGCACCGGAAGCCCCGTCTGCGCCGCAATCAATCGATCCAGCCCGCGCAAAAGTGCCGCACCACCCGACAATACGATGCCACGATCCACGAGATCGGAGGACAATTCTGGTGGTGCCTTTTCCAACGTCGTACGGAGCGCATCTACAATCGCCGTCACCGGATCCTTCAAAGCTTCACGGATTTCTTCCGAAGTCACGCGCAACGTCTTTGGCAATCCAGCAACAAGGTCACGCCCCTTCACTTCCATGCTCATCTCTTCGTCCAGCGGATATGCCGAACCAATCGACACCTTAATATCTTCTGCCGTACGTTCACCAATCAACAAGTTATAGACGCGGCGCATATACTGCACGATGCACTCATCCATCGTATCACCGCCCACGCGCACACTTTTGGCAAACACAATCCCTGCCAAAGAAATCAACGCCACTTCACACGTACCGCCACCAATATCCACAATCAAATTACCGGCAGGCTCTGCCACTGGCAATCCGACACCAATCGCCGCCGCCATCGGTTCCTCAATCAGGCAGACGCGACGCGCGCCGGCATGCTTCGCCGCCTCTTCTACGGCACGCCATTCAACTTCGTTGATTTCCGATGGCACCGCAATCACCACACGCGGACGAATCAACTTATGTCCACGCGCTTTACCTATAAAATAACGAATCATCGCTTCCGTAATATCAAAGTCCGAAATCACACCCGACTTCATCGGACGAACGGCAATAATATTACCCGGCGTACGACCGAGCATCCGCTTTGCTTCCGCACCCACAGCAACAATCTTTTTCGTCCCCTGCTGCATCGCCACCACGGACGGTTCACGAATCACAATCCCTTGTCCCTTGATGAACACAAGCGTATTCGCTGTGCCAAGGTCAATACCAATGTCACATGAAAGCCACTGCATCAGCTTTTTGAAAATTCCAAACATAAACATCTCCTCTGCCATAAATAATCCCTACAAAGATACCACACTTATCTTTTACTCCGCAAGGCAAAGCCCCTCTTTTCAAGGGGAATACAGGGGCAGTCCGTAGAGACTGCCGTCCTGAACGGTGTGCTATAATGCTCCGCAATCTTAAGAGAGGATTTTAACCATGTGGGACTATACAGAAAAAGTCATGGATCACTTTCGTCATCCGCGCAATGTGGGAATTATTGAACACCCAGATGGTAAAGCCACGGTGGGATCATTAGCGTGTGGCGATGCACTCACCTTTATGTTCCGTTTAGGAGACGATGGCAAAATTGTCGAAGCCAAGTTCCAAACCTTTGGTTGCGCAAGTGCAGTGGCATCCTCGTCCGCATTAACGGAAATGGTGCTCGGTAAAACGCTTGAGGAAGCGGAGAAGATTACGAATCGCGAAATCGCCGAGCATTTGGGCGGCTTGCCCGATCAGAAGATGCACTGTTCGGTAATGGGAAAAGAAGCGCTTGAAGCCGCCATTCACAATTACCGGACTGGTGAGGAAAACGTAATCACAATCAATGATGAAATCGTCTGTTCCTGTTTCGGCGTGTCACGTCGAGAGATTGAGAATGTCGTAAAAGAAAATCATCTGACGAGCGTAGAAGAAGTCACGAACTTTTGCAAGGCTGGTGGCGGTTGCGGTATGTGTCGCGATCACATTCAAGAAATCATTGACGAAATCAATCACATTAACAGTGCAGCACCGGCTTCGGATACGAGCAAGAAAATGACGACGTTGCAAAAGATTAAGCTGATTGAGCAAACGCTGGAACAGCAAGTACGTCCTGTTCTGAAAAAGGACGGCGGCGATGTCGAATTGATTGATGTCGATGGCGAAACCGTTCGCATTGCTTTTCGCGGGATGTGCGCAGGCTGTCGGAGTGCAGGGCTCACGCGTGACAATCTGATTGCCACCGCGCTCCACGAATTTGTCGATCCGGCGTTGAAGGTGGAAATGGAATGACAATGAAAACCGTTTATTTCGATAATAACGCCACCACCTGTGTTGCCCCCGAAGTGACCGAGGCAATGTTGCCCTTTTTCACCGAATTGTGGGGGAATCCCTCCAGTATGCACGTTTTCGGTGGACAGGTGATGCGCTTTGTCGATGAAGCGCGCGCGACCGTAGCGGCATTTATCGGGGCAGAACGTCCCGAGGAAATTATCTTTAACGGATGTGCGACCGAAGGCGACAATGCGGCACTCTTTGGCGTGACCGCGGCATGGGGACAGCCGGGGACTATCATCACCTCGCGTGTAGAACATCCGGCAGTGCTCGGTCCCTGTTTGCGTCTGCGTGAAATGGGACATACCGTTGTAGAGATTGGCGTAGATGGCGAAGGTATGTTTGATATGGCGGCGTATGAAGCGGCGCTCCTTTCGCATCCCGGTCCGAAACTTGTTTCAGTGATGTGGGCAAATAATGAAACCGGTGTCATTTTCCCGATTCAGCGAATTGCAGAACTCGGCAAAGCGGCAGGTGCAATCGTCCATACCGACGCGGTGCAAGCAGCGGGGAAGTTGCCGATTAACGTGCATCAAGTCCCCGTTGATTTACTGACGATTGCCGGACATAAAATTCATGCGCCCAAAGGCGTGGGCGTGCTTTATGTACGCCGCGGCACACGGATGAAACCTTTTGTTATTGGCGGACACCAAGAACGCGGTCGCCGCGGTGGCACGGAGAACGTCCCCTATATTGTCGGAATTGCCAAAGCCTGTACATTGGCGCAACAGTCTTTTACCGATGGCTCGGAAGTGCGCATTGCGCAACAGCGCGATCGTTTGGAGGCGGGACTTCTTGCGACCTGTCCCGATGCTCGAATCAACGGTAAACGAAACTGTCGCGTCCCCAACACGCTGAATATTTCCTTTGAATATATCGAAGGCGAAAGCGTGCTGTACCATTTGAGTGATTTTGGTATCTGTGCGAGTTCTGGATCGGCGTGCGCGGCAGGAAGTTTGGAACCGAGCCACGTCATACGAGCAATGGGCGTTCCTTTCACCGCAGTACACGGATCCATTCGCTTTTCATTGAGCCGCTATACGACCGATGAAGAAGTCGCGTATGTTCTCAAACATACGCCCGATGTCGTTGCGGAAATGCGGGCACTGTCGCCGTTCGTTCATCATTAAGACTTCCATAAACAAAGAGGTCCCGACGCGATATTGCATCGGGACCTCTTTGTTTAGACGATGCCGCTTATGGCGCATAAGTTGCCGTAGGCGTGCCGACTTCAGGGTTCAAATAATATTCCTGACCGGTCGCATCCAACACCGAGTTCCACAGATTAGAGGTCAACTCCACTTTACGACGCTCGACCGTTGCCAAAGGAATTGGAGCCAACGAGAAATCGTCGTTCAGCCGTCCAACCACACAGTTGGTACGTCCTGCCATTGCGGCATGAACAGCCATGCGTGCAAGGCGATAGCAGAGGACGGCATCGGAAGCATCCGCAGGGCAACTGCGAATGGTGTAGCTCGGGTCAATATACTTGACCGTCACATCATCATCTTTGGACTTAAAGTGATCGACAATCGCGTTCTTGATGAACTCGCCAATATCCTTCTTAAGGATATTACCCGAGGCATCTTTTTTCATCGTACCTTCCATCAATTCCTGACCGGCGCCTTCGGCAACGACAATCACCGCATGGTTCTTGCCCGAAGCGAAACGGCGTTCCAATGCCGCAAGCAGACCTTTCTCGCCGTCCACCGTAAAGGGAGACTCGGGAATCAGACAGAAATTTACGACAGGATTTGCCAGTGCGGCATAGGCGGCGATGAAACCGGAATCGCGCCCCATCAGTTTGACCAATCCAATCCCGTGATGTGCGCCGAGCGCTTCGGAATGCGCCGCACGAATCGCCGGAACGGCTTGCGCCACAGCAGTTTCAAAGCCAAACGAACGTCCGACAAAATGAAGGTCATTATCAATCGTCTTGGGAATGCCGACGACTGAAATCTTCAAACCACGCCGACGGCATTCGTTGGAGACATCTCGGGCGCACCGCAATGATCCGTCACCGCCAATGGCAAAAAAGACGTTAATATTCATCCGCTCCAACGTATCGACCATGCGCGTCGTATCTTGTTGTCCACGGGAAGAACCGAGCAGTGTGCCACCATCTTCATGAATGGTATCGACGACATCGGGGGTCAACATCATCGGTTCATAACCAAATTCGGGGATCAGTCCGGCGTAACCATAGCGGAAGCCGTAAATGGTCTTAATCCCGTAATCGAAAGCGAGGACTTCCACCAGTCCTTTGATGACGTTGTTCAGTCCCGGGCAAAGTCCGCCCGCAGTCACAATGGCGGCACGCGTCGAAGCGGGGTCGTGAAAAATCTTTCGGTGAGGACCGCAGGACTCCAATTTAGGAACAGAGCCATAGGCAGTCATAAATTGATGAATGTAACCTGCGCGTACACTGAGAAGCGAATATTTATCAGCCTCCTCAACAAACGTTGAGTTGCGAAGAGGAGACTCAATCTTGCACTCTCCGAGGTTCTCACATATAAAAGTAAACTTAGAGGGATCTTCAAAGATTTGCTGAAATAGCGATGCCATAATGTCCTCTCAATTCAACTCCACCCAATATGGGCAAATTGCGGGCTAGTATACGCAAAAGGGCGATTTCCGTCAAACCGCATCTGCTCAAAACGTGTGAAAAGCCTTCACAATCGCACGAAAGCCTCATCTTAACGTTCTAAACCCAATACAGAAGTAAAATCGGGGAACGATTCTTGAATAATTTCCGCACCTTCAATCGTCATCGGGTGTTGCGCCACCAATCCTGCCAAGATTAAACTCATCGCCACACGGTGATCGCCCTGCGCCTGACAGGTGGCATTGCCAAAGATTCCCTTGCCGCCGACAATCCGAAACCCGTCAGGATATTCGTCCATAGTAATCCCGATACGGCGGAGTTCGGTCGTCATAATCGCAAGACGATCCGACTCCTTCGTACGCAATTCGGCAGCCTCACGAACAACCGTTTCACCATCGGCACAGGCGGCGGCAATCATCAATGCTGGAAATTCATCAATCATACGTACGACTTCGTCACCGGACACGTGCGTGCCATGTAACGCCGCGTAACGGATACGGATATCGGCGACCGGTTCGCCCGCCATTTCGCCCTCGTGCTCAATCGTAATATCTGCGCCCATGCGACGCAATACATCAAGAATACCTGTTCGCGTGGGATTGATACCGACCCGTTCGAGAAGGAAATCACTGTTCGGGAGAATACTCGCCGCCACCATCAGAAACGCCGCCGAAGAAATATCGCCAGCCAATGCCGTTTGCAACGGTTGAAGCGGAACGATTTGAGGAAAGACGGTGACGCGTCCCGGTGCCATTTCAATCTTTGCACCCATAGACAACAGCATACGTTCGGTATGGTCGCGCGAAGGACCGGGTTCGGTAAACGTACTCGGCGTTTGAGCCGACAGAGCCGCAAGGATCAGGCAACTTTTCACCTGCGCACTGGCAACCGGTTGCGCATAGGTAATCCCGCGAAGCGTGGCGGATGAAAAAACTATGGGCGCACAGCCCTGCGTATCGGAAAGCTTTGCACCCATCGCACGCAACGGTGTCACAATGCGATCCATGGGGCGTTTGGAAAGTCCCTCGCTCCCGGTAAGGATCGCGGGAATACCGGCACCTGCCAACGCTCCTGCCAGCAGACGAAACGTCGTGGCGGAATTACCACAGTACAAAGGTTGCGATGAAGGAAGAAATCCATGAAGTCCGCGACCGTGGACGCGCAGCGTTTGCGCTTCATCAATCGTCCACGCCACGCCCAGCGCCGAAAGACAGTGCAGCATGGCACGCGTTACGCCCGACACAAGGAAACGTTCCACCACACTTTCACCTTCAGCCAAAGCACCTAACAGCAACGCGCGGTGCGAGAGCGATTTATCTCCGGCAGGACGGTAAGTCCCGAGGAGTGGCGTTGTTCTGGCATTGAGCGTCAACTTCATCAGAGATCCTTACACTGTCTTATTCTGCCGTATCCGGAACGACAAGAGCAGAACGATCCATGCCTTTGACCGCAAGCGCTTCGGCGACCGTTTTGAAATGGCATTTACAATAAGTGGGGAGTGCGGACGGACCCCAACGATCAATCAGTTCTCCCAGCGTCGTAGGCACCATAGGTCCGGCACCTTTCGGAAGCGTTTGCCCCGCTGTTTGGGAGAGTTTGAAAAGCTCCTGCACGAAAACATCACGTGCTAAGACGGACGCCGTCGCTACAGCAATATCACTCTCCGCTTTGTGCATCTGTTCGACAACGAGTTTCTTACCGCGTGGCATCAACGCACGCGTAATCGTGCTTTCCGTTCGCGCGAACTGGTCGATCACCACGCGCGAACAGGTCGGCACTTGTTCGGCAAGCGTTTCAATCGCACGGGCATGACACCATGCCAGCAGACGATTCACGTTGGGAATTTTGGCATAGAGGCGATTGTACGTCGGCGGACGCAAAAGAACGAAAGCGCAATTTTGACGACCTAAAATCCGCCGCGCCTCTGCCGCAAGCTTCGTAATCTGCCCCGCCGAAAGCGTTTTGGAATCACGAATACCAAGATCAATCAACTGGTGCGAAGTTTTTTCATCAACAAACGCCGCCACCGTAATGAGCGGTCCGAAAATATCACCTTTACCACTCTCATCTGATCCCATATGCGGCGCATACATTTTCGGATCCAACACTTCCTCATAGCCCAATGCCGCCTGTTGAAGAACCAACGGTTCGAGCGTGAAGAGGACAAAGTCATGCGCCTGACGTCCTTGCACCAAGAGTTTTCCTGATGTGTACAGATTCACACTCAACTTGTCCCCTTTCATCGCGAGTGTCGTATACGGCACCACGACGCGTTGGAAAGAAGGATTGCCCTCTAAAACAAGACGAAGATTTTCAATTTGTTGAGCCGTGAGCGTGTAGGTGAAGGAGTTCTTTTCCATGGCGTCCGTGCCCCTTTGGGAGCTTAAGCGAGAGATTCGCGATAGTATTCGGCAATTTTCGTTTCGCACCCGAAGGTGGCGGCGATGAGAGCCGTCCGGATCCACATTCCATTGCGCATCTGCCGCCAATATTTCGCGCGCGGATCATTGTCCACTTCTACGGCGATTTCATCGCGGCGCGGAAGAGGGTGAAGAATCGCGGCGGTCGGCTTCATCAAAGCAACTTCGACGGCGGTCAACTTAAAGGCACTCGTATCAATACGCGCCGATTCGCCGCTGGCGGAATCCCATTCGTCTTGAATGCGCGTCATATAGAGCGCATCGGCTTCCGGTAACCAACGATGTAAATCGGTCGAAACTTCGTAGGTGATCCCCTTTTCCTTCAGCATTTCAAGAATATCTTCCTTGATTTGAAGTTCCTGAGGTGCAACAAAGATTTGACGCACGCCTTTGAACCGCGTCAGCAAATAAGAGAGTGAACGCACCGTCCGTCCGCGCAATAAATCGCCCACAAACACAATCGTCTTTCCATCGATACCGCCTTGCGTTTCAAAGGAACGGAAAAGCGTATAGATATCAAGCAACGCCTGCGTTGGATGTTGATCTTTACCCGAACCGGCATTGATAATCGGCACCTTACGTTCGGAATTACCCAGCACGTACGCCATCCGTTCAGCAAAGCCCTTGGAAGGAGAGCGCATAATAATCAAATCAAAATAGGAAGAGAAGGTGCGCACAGAATCTTCTTTTGTCTCGCCCTTCAATTCCGAACTTGTCGCGGCATCGCGGACTTCGCCCGTTTGCATCCCTAAAATCTCACATGCCGAAAGATGTGAAAGGAACGTACGCGAACTCGGTTGGGAAAAGTACAGCATCGCCCGTTTATGCGCCAGAAGCGAACGCAAAAAAACGCCGCCTTCGGGACGTTTTGCAATGCGGCGAATCTCTGTCGCCAGCGTGCAAAGGCGCTCCATTAAATTGCGGGAGAACTGTTGCGCAATGATTGTGTGACATGGCATCCCGTCCTCCTGCATGAAGTACGGGACTTTTTGTTTCATTGAGAGAGCTTCAAAGTCCTCCCATGAGATTTGTGTAATGTCTTTCAGCATGATGAGACCCTCCGACTTAGAATGTACGGGCATCGCTCAACGCAGAAACGTACAGTGCCTTAATCGTGTGCATCCGGTTCTCTGCTTCATCAAACACTTTCGAGAAGGGCGCGGTAAAGACTTCTTCGGTCACTTCCAAAGGCCCCGTTTCGCGCGACACTTCCGTCTCGCGATCATGAAATGCCGGCAGGCAGTGCAAAAAGATAAACTCTCCGCCCGCATGCCCCGTCGCTTCAACCAAAGGCATATTGATTTGATACGGACGCAAGAGTGCGAGCCGTTCTGCCTTCTGATCTTCCTCGCCCATGGACACCCACACGTCGGTATACAAGACGTTTGCGCCTTTTACGCCCGTCTTAGGGTCGGTCTCAATCCGCACGGTGCTGCCATTTTTCGCTGCCATCGCACGCGCCTCTTCCACCAATGCCTCTTGCGGGAACAGTGCCCGTGGCGTGACGTTAATAAAGTTAATTCCCGCCTTCGCACAGCCCATCATCAAAGAGTTGGCGACATTATTACGCCCATCACCCACATATGCCATCGTCTTACCGCGGACGTCGCCAAAGGCTTCGCGCATCGTCATCATATCGGCAAGGAATTGCGTCGGGTGCGAGGCATCGGTCAAGCCATTCCATACAGGGACGCCAGAACAGCGTGCCAGCGTCTCAACCGTTTTCTGTTCAAATCCACGAAAAAGAATACCGTCAAATAAACGTCCGAGGACACGCGCCGTATCCGCGACCGATTCTTTTGCGCCCAAATGAATGTCGTGACGCGTCAGATACTCTGCGTGTCCCCCCTCATCACAGACCGCGATAGACGCCGAATTGCGCGTACGCGTCGAACTCTTCTCGAAAATCAAAGCAATGTTTTTGCGATGCAATAATTCTCCACGAATACCGGCTTGACGACGCGCCTTGAGTGCCATCGCCAATTCCACCATATAGTTAAGTTCACCATCCGTCAGCGAACGAATATTGAGAAGTGAACGACCACGCAAAGCTGAATTTAACTCAAACATAACATACCTTTCTAACGAAACAACTGCTATTTTACCACGACACTCTATTGACCGTCTGCCGATCGCAATTTCTTGAACAGTATCAAACCGATGGATGCGAGAAAACGGCACCTATCGCGAGTCCTGCAATAAACGCCGCTAAATGCGCGCCATACGCTGTAACCGTCGGGTAAAAATAACATTCACTGCCAACAAAAATCAACATCAAAGGAATGAGCCACCACGCGCGAATCGGAATGGGAATCACCGTCAGCCAAAGTGTCACGCGCGCCCGCGGCGCCCAGCCTGCCACCGCCCCCACACAACCAGCGACGCCGCCGGAAGCGCCAAGGCAAATCATTTCAGCGGACAGGCGCGGATCGATCCACAGGCTCAAGAGAAAGCCAAGCGCACCGGCAGCAACGCTGAGTGTAAACAAAGCCAGCCACCGCCGTGCCCCCATCGCCTTTTCCAACGCCACCCCCGTCACCAACAGCGCGCCCATATTCACCACAAGATGAATGTAGCTTCCATGTAAAAACGCCGACGTGAGCGGTTGCCACACTGCGCCCGCACGTAACATTGACGGATTGATTGCGAAGAACGTCCGCAGAAATTCCGGATACGAAAAAGCTCCCGCACCTTTCGGCAACGGAAGCCTCGCGCTCACACTTTCAACAATAAAACAGAGGACACACGCCACCACTACCGCGAAGGTCGCAGAAGATGCGACATCTCCCAGCACGGTGGAGACTTTCATAACACGTCTCACTGACCGATAAACTTCGTGTAAGTATCCCAATCAAGATAAAGAAACGCCACCGTCGCAACTGCGAGAAGAAACGCCACAATCGCACACGAACTCGCAATCCAATCCGTCGCAGCCGAAACCTTCGGTTGTGATGCCACTGATTCCGCAGGATTTCTCAACCGTGCCGCAATAAAAGGTTTTTTTTCCGCCATAGGTCAACTCCTTAGATTTCTGTAGTATAGACGATGTTATACTCGTCTGCAAGTGACAACGCACTGAAAAGAACGCGTACTTTCCATCAACTACGATTCAAGTTTGAACCCCAGCCCTGCGACTTTTGCAAAAAGTGCAGGAGAAGCATGGCGAAGTGCAATCGTCGTTGCACAAAATTGACGACGATAAGGATACGTTCGCCGTTGAGAAACAAACGCTTTCTTACGCAACAACGGCGGCAATCGAAACGCATCTTGAAACCGCAAATGATCGGCGACAATCATTGAAATCTTTTGTGTCGCATACCAGAGGATTTCCTCGTCCGTCTGCCCATGCGCATCAATCTCCATACGCGGAACAATCGGTGGCGGCAACATCGGCAAAAGTGCCGCCGTTTTACCAAAGAAATCACACGCCGCACGATACAGCGACACCGTTCCATTCACCCGCCCTTCATACGAATGACCGGCAAGGTGCGGTGTCGCAAGAAAAGCAAGATCTGCCAAATCAGGTAAAAAGTCCGGTTCGCCTTCCCACACATCGAAAATCCCATCCGACAAATGCCCCGAACGAAGCATCTCAAAAACGGTAGACGTCTCACACACCGCACCACGTGCCATATTTACCAGCACCGCGCCATATTTCGCCAATGCCAACGTTTTTGCATTCAATAAATGTTCCGTCGGATGCGCCCCCTCATTCGTCAGCGGAACAAAAGGCACAATAAAATCGGCTTCCGGTAAAATAGCCTCCAACGATTGAAAAGCCTGCGCCTCCTCATCGCGCACATTGTCTTTCCGTGGCGGATCGCAACACAAAACACGCATTCCAAGCGCTTCGCAACGCCGTTTCACCATTGTGCCAATCCACCCCACGCCAATCATCGCCACCGTTTTACCGGCAAGTGTCACGCGGCGCATATGCCCATATTCCAGCAATGCCGCAAGACAATAATCTGCGACACTCTCCCCATTCGCACGTGGCGCGTGCGTCCAATGAATCCCTGCCTGCGCCAGCCATTCCTTATCAATATGATCCGTTCCCGTCACGGCAGAGCCAATAAACCGCACCGAAGAACCTTCCAAAAAAGCTTGATTGAGTGGCGTATCACGAACCATCAATACATCCACATCGCGAACCATCTCCGCCGTCAGTCGCGAACCCTCTACTAACGTAACCTGTCCGAGCGTCCCAAACAGTGTCCGCCCTAAAGGCATATTCGTGTCACATAAAATCTTCATAGTCGCTAAACCTCCAACGTTAGAGTCAGTTTAGCGCAACGCTTTCCATTTTGCAAGTCATACCGCAGCCCCACTGCCACCCGCTCAAATCACACAGCACACTTAGTTCTCTACGCATAGAGCGAATACAGAACAATCCCTGCCACCACCAATGTCGCAGCAAACGTCCGACGCGCCCACATCTGTTTAGAAACTCGCGCCTCCCCGGGCATCCACCCCCACGAAACAACAATCGCCCCGAAAATCACAGAGAAAAGTCCGCGCAAAGCACTCAATACATTGCCATAGACCGGCCCCACACTCCCGAAACAGACTAACAGCGCCACTTGCGAACTAAACCAGAAGAGACTAAAAGGAATCGTTGCCACCAGTAACCGCGGCTTAAATCCCGTCCGCAAAAGAATCCCCAAACAAAATGCACCCAGCACCGTATACAATAGACCCAACGACAACAGCGACGCCGAAAGAATCGGACCCACCGCCTGCGCGCCTTCCGAAAAACCGCCCACCAAGCGCGTCTCCAGCAAATCACAACCGCAATAAAAAACGACGGTTGCTAAAACCACGATAATCGCCTTCAATGTAATTCTTCGCCCGCCCGTCCAATTAAACAGCGTTGCACCAATCATCGTGAGCGCGACCGCAAACCACCGCCAGCCATTCAGCCCTTGATGTTGAAAAATCAACATAAACAGCGCCAGAAATGGAATCTTCAACCCAAGCAAAGAAACCAACTTACTCGATTCCAACAACATCTGTCCCCAAAAGAAAAAATATTGTCCGCCCGCATAACAGAGCAACCACAACGGCACAAGCCACGCAAGCAACTGCCACAAACAAATACGATCATACGGGAAAAACCACAATACCAACGGCAAACAACAGGCACCCATCAATGCCTGTGAATACAAAAGCATTCCAATAATGCTTCGGTGCTTCTGCAAAAAAAGCGCACTGCAAACATAAGAAAAGGACTGCAACAACGCCGACAGCAGTCCCGAAATAAGTCCAAGGATTAACATCATAGCGCAGAATTATAGTACATCTTGCCCCCTCAAACAGAAGGAAGAAGATAGCGTACAACTGCTATCGGTTCGCTCCGCTCTCCCGTCCGCCGATATAGCCCGACCTCCCCCTCACTTCCGCCGCCTCTCTTCCGACTTTACGCCTCACTTCCGCCGTTCACATTTCAAATAGAGCTTTTAATTTCTTACGACACTTATGCAGGAATTAGAGAAGAGTAATACGCTGTTACTAAGTCGGAACAGCGCCTCTCGTAGATTTAAGGTGTGGCGCTGTCCAAGGAGGCGACCTTAGCCATTCACTTTCCGTACTTTAGTAATACTCCACACGAATTTCAAGAGATATCGCAAAAGGTCTGACCGCGCACCTCACTGAGGTAGAGCTCGTACCTCACTGACCCTGACCTCGTACCTCAGTGAGGTAGACGTCTTACCTCACTGAGGCTCACGGCGTACCCGACGGTGCCACAAACTCGCCACTTTGCATAAGTAGGCATTTTGGATTGCACTCTGATGTGGACTTATGCAGAATGGCTCCGTACCGAAAAGTGGAGATGTCGGCGGTAGAGCGTCGATGCCTTGCAGCTCAGCGAAAGACAAATGAAAGCGGAGATACACCTTGTTGTATTTGCCGTCCTCCTGTTTTTCCGTTATACTCTGCTTAACTTAGTTATTACACTTACGTATCCGTGAAGGAGAGAAGAATGTCCGAAAACGTTACGGTTGAAATTTGTATGGGGACTACCTGTTATGTCATGGGGAGTGCGCAGTTAGTAGGAATTGCAGAACGCCTTCCGGAAGAATGGAAAGGACGCGTCACCGTGAAAGGAATGCGTTGCACCGGAGCATGTCAACAGACGGAACGTTTTGGACAGGCACCTTTTGTCAAAGTCAATGGGGTGCTCATTAGTGCAGCTGATGAGGGGAAAATTCTCTCGGCTATTCGCGAACAACTTGCGCAGTAAGGAGAAACTATGTCGATTCCAATGATTAGCGAAGCGGATCGCTTGCGGCGTGAAGTATTAGCATATGTTATTAAGGCGATAAAAGAGGGGACGTACGATGAGATTGACCGTATTCCACTCAAGATACGTCCAAAAGGTGAACCTTTTTCCAGATGTTGCATTTATAAAGACCGCGCGGCGTTACGTTATCGCTGTATGTCGGCATTAGGTTTCCGTGTCGAAGACGAAACGGACGAGCTCAAAACGTTGAAGTCGTATGCCGAAGAAGTCGATACGACCGCGCCAGCCTCCGATCCTTTCATTACCATTTTCCCTGATGCCTGTTCGGCATGTATGGAAACGCAAATTATGGTGTCCAACCTTTGCCGTGGATGTTTGGCACGCCCCTGTACCAATATTTGTCCGCGTAAGGCCATTCAAGTGCGCAATGGACGGGCGCAAATCGCACATGAAATTTGTATCAATTGCGGTAAATGTGCCGAAGTGTGCCGTTACCACGCCATCATTCAGATTCCGCTCGCGTGCGCCGATGCTTGTCCCGTAGGCGCGGTTTCCAAAACCGAAGATGGACGCGTACTGATTGACCACGAGAAGTGCATTCGTTGCGGGAAATGTATCAAGGCGTGTCCTTTCGCCGCGATTATGCAAAGTAATCAAGTCTCACACGTCGTGCGCGCCATTCAGCAAGGCAAAAAAGTCATTGCGCTTGTCGCGCCCGCAATCAATGGATTCTTCCCGACCGAACCGGGCAAACTTTATGCGGCACTCAAAAAGATTGGCTTCGCTGAAATTTACGAAGTGGCACGCGGCGGTGACGATACCGCCGAACACGAAGCCAAAGAATGGATGGAACGCAAAGCCGCCGGCGCCCCCTTTATGACGACCAGTTGTTGCCCGGCATGGATTGAATGCGTCGAACGTCATGTACCCGAGCTTAAACCGTTTGTCTCCGATACGTTGACCCCCATGGTCTACACCGATCGCCGCGCCAAAAAAGATCATCCCGACGCGATTACCGTCTTTATCGGTCCCTGTATGGCGAAACGTACAGAAGCCAAGAAACAAGGTTCGCCCGATTATGTCATCACCGCCGAAGAAATTGGTGCGTGGCTTATGGCGGACAATATTCAATTGGACGAAATGGAACCGATTGCTGCAGCCTGTTCTGGCACACAGTACGGAGCGGAATTTGCCGTCAGCGGAGGCGTTGCAAATGCCGTGATGCACTATCTTCCAAAAGATGTCGAGAAACCGACCGTATTCAAAATCAACGGGCTGAATAGGAAGAATATTAACCTGTTGCGCATCTTTGCAAAAACAAAGAAAGCACCTGCCGACATCATTGAAGTTATGGTTTGCGTCGGCGGATGTATCGCCGGTCCTTGTGCCATCTCAACGCCGGAAGATGCGACCAAAGCCATCCAAAACCGTCGCCCCGAAGATTTTGAAAAGAAGTAAGGAGATCTCCCATGAATCGTGATATTGCTTGTATTGGTGCCGGATATATTGGCGGCCCAACCATGGCTGTAATCGCTCAAAAGAATCCTGATCGTAACGTTTTCGTTGTCGATATTTCGCAAACGCGAATTGACGAATGGAACTCTGACAATCTCCCCATTTACGAACCGGGACTTGAAGAAATTGTCAAAGCCTGTCGCGGGAAAAACCTCTTCTTTTCTACCGATGTCGCCGCCGCCATCAAAGCGTGCGATATCATCTTTGTCGGTGTCAATACGCCGACGAAAACCTTTGGAAAAGGCGCCGGTTTTGCCTCCGACCTTCAATATTGGGAATCCGCCGCACGTATGATTGCCGCCGAAGCCAATGGACCCAAGATTGTCGTTGAAAAATCCACCCTTCCAGTGCGCACCGCCGATGCCATGGCAGCCATTCTCCACACGCATCCCGATCATCCCTTTACGGTCCTCAGCAATCCCGAATTTCTTGCCGAAGGTTCCGCCATTGCCGATCTGCTTGATCCCGACCGCGTACTCATTGGCGGACCCGAGACCGCAGCCGGACGATCGGCAATTAAAGCACTCGCCGCCGTTTACGCCGCATGGGTTCCGCGCAAACGCATCCTCACGACCAACGTATGGTCCAGCGAAATGTCCAAACTTGCCGCCAATGCCATGCTCGCGCAGCGCATCTCCTCCATCAACGCCTTCTCCGCACTCTGTGAAGCGACAGGAGCTAACATTGATGAAGTCTCCCACGTCCTCGGCATGGATCATCGCATCGGCAAATACTTTCTCAAAGCAGGACCGGGATTTGGTGGCTCCTGCTTCCGTAAAGACGTTCTCAACCTCGTTTACCTTTGCCGAAGTTACGGACTCACCGCATGTGCCGACTACTGGGAAGGCGTCATCACGATGAATGAAGCCCAACAACGGCGAATTGTCGAACGTACCGTGCGAACGCTTTTCAATACCGTTGCAGGTAAACGCATTGCACTCTTCGGATTTGCCTTCAAAGCCAACACCGGAGACACCCGCGAAACCCCTGCACTCGAAGTGGCACGAATGCTCACCGAAGAACGCGCCTCATTAGTCGTTACAGACCCCAAAGCCCTCCCAAGTGCGCGGCACGATTTGAAAGACTACACCAACGTCACCTTTGAACAAGACCCCTACATTGCCGCCCAAGATGCCGATGCCATTCTTATCATGACCGAATGGGCGTGCTACAAAGAACTTGATTGGACAAAGATTTACACCTCCATGCGCAAACCTGCCCTCCTCTTCGACACTCGCAACCTCCTCGACCACGCCACCTTGCGTAAAATAGGATTCAACCTTCTTGCCATCGGCAAAAAGTAATTCACCTGCACTCCAACGCTAAAAAGGATTGATATGAATCTTCAAACACTCACCTCTACGCTCCTCTATGAAACGAAGAATCAAGACCTTTCTAATGGGGGGGAGAAGCGCCGTTTTTATCCGTTTGCCTTTTAACGTATAAAAGAGAAAAAACAGTAATACGCGCACTTGAAACGTTGCTAGAGCAAACTTACAAAGACTTTGAAATTGTCATTTCAGACAATATGTCTCCTGATGATACAATTCCCCTACTCTTAAAATATTTATCCGAATATCGAGGCGCTATTCCAATTCGCCTTTATCGTTCCGCCCAAAATAAAGGGCTCCTACTTAATCGTCTAACTGCGATGAACTACGCGCGTGGGACTCTCTTTGTCAATGCCGATGGTGATGATTTTTCAATGCCCCAACGGTTAGAAAAAATTGTTAATGCTTGGAATAGTTTTCCGCAAAAACCGTCCATCCTTGCGACAAACGCATTGACATGGTGCGAACAAACAAATTTAGTTGGGGTACCGGCAAGAAGTAATGCAATAGCAGAAGTATTTTATCCACCAGGAGATCCCGTTTGTGGAAAAACAATGATATTCGGTGCAGGCTTTGTTGTGACACGCGATCTTTTTGAAACATTCAAAGAGATTATCCCCGAAGTGAATATAAAGCTTGATGAGGTTATTTTTGCTCGTCGAGCGGCACTCCGCCACGGATTGATTTTTAGATCTGAACCCATTTTTTATTACAGCGTCAGCACGACCTCGACTTCGGGCGGTGGCGTTGAGGGACGTAAATGGATTGAAGAACGTAAAAATCAATAGAATTTATTATTAAGAGATATCACTCATATTACACCTAACCATAAAGTCCCTGTAAAATGGCGTTATCAAATTCAACACGAACGCAAAAAGTGGATTATAGATGCCATGGGACGTGATTGCCCCTTATGGGAATGGCCTCTTTATTGGGTCGCGATGTGTTTTCTTTCTCCCCGCTGGACCATTGCCATGCTTAAGAAGCGAATTAAACTAATTATCTTAGGCTCTGTAGATGCCACTTGGTCTAAAAACTAGATTGCCAAAAGAATGCTTGGAAAACCAACGGGGGAAATCCAAGCTTGACTCCCAGCGTCTCGTATTGCATAATATA
>JAVVWU010000033.1:0-17386 GCA_036651955.1 Kiritimatiellia bacterium | reverse complement strand
CTCCGGAGCCGTTACCGCCGGCACCGACATCGTTCCAACAGCGGCGCGCTTCCATCAGAAGGGCGCCGCTTCGCAGAGCAACAGTTAAAATTTGAGAGGCAGTACCGCTTAACGAATGAAGGCGGCGCCCCACCCCAGCTTACGCGAAAGTTGCGTATAAGGATTCAAGCCGTGCGGAATAATGAGATGAACTGGACGCGGTGACGTCGTCACACACAGTTCGTCACCATTCCCCATTTCCGCTTCTTTTTGCCCATCGACATAGGCGCCGGTCACACCTTCACTCATGACACGCACGAGAACGTTGGCACTATCAGGAATGACGAGCGGGCGCGTACTAAGCGCGTGTGGCGCAATAAAACTCAAAACCAGCGTCGCGGAAGAAGAAAGCACGACGGGACCGCCAACCGAGAGCGAATAGGCGGTGCTGCCGGTCGGCGTTGAAAGAATCAATCCGTCACAAAGTGCATGGGCAATCAGCGTGCCATCGATTTCCAGTTCGAGCGTACAGGCGTGCCCGCCATCGACACGCGACACGACAACATCGTTGAGCGCATCATGAAGGATGCGCAAGATTTGCCCCGAGCGTTTATGCGTTGCGGTGAGCGTGGTGCGCGATTCAATTTCAAAGCGCCCTTCTGCCAACGCACGAAGCGCTTCGCCATAGCCTTCTTCGTTCACCGCCGTTAAATAACCGAGCGTTCCGCTGTTAAATCCGATCAACGGCAACGGCGTCGTTGAAACAATATGCGCGGCAGAGAGCAACGATCCATCACCGCCCAAAGAGAGCACCGCCTCCACGCCTTGCGCGGCAAAATCTTCCACGGCACACGGCACGACGCCACGCACGCGCGCCGCGGTGGACGGATCAGCGAAAAGCGTTAATCCTGCCGCCGCCGCGGACGAAAGAAATCCTTCCAAATGCGGAGCGACAGGCGTACGCGTAAAATTTACAATAAGACCGATTCGCTTCATCATCTCCTTTGTAAGACAGCGTGCAACGGCAGGCGCACTTCGGCAAGCGAGCCGAGCCGCGATTAAAGCAATACTTTGACGATGACTTTTTTGACCGTCTCAGTCGTGCGGCGTTGCCCCGGCGCATGCGCATCTTCGGGGAAGAGCACAAAGAACGTTTCCGGCTGATCAAAAGGAATCGGCGTACCGGTACCGGCGACAAAGCCAATGTCCGAGTCCGCGTTATACGGTTTCGTTTCAGCAAGATCGGCGGTCAAAGGACGATAGCCAATGGCTTCATTGCCTTGAAAGAGAAATTGGATATCGGCATATTTACGATGATATTCAAGCGGGCAATTTTCCACGGTGCGCGTCGGATACGCCTGCACATTGGCAAAGATTTCTTCGACGCCGTTTTTCGCTTGAATGACATAGTGACCGGGTTCAAGCAGTGCATGCGCCGGATCGCGCAACCATGCAAAGGCGGTGGCGAAACGTTCTCCGAGCGCATAGCGTTCGGCATGAGGAAGTGTATCAACAATCATAAGGCTCCTTGTCGTTGGTTCATGTAGACTTCGCACGCTGCGCTCCGCAGCGATTATTCAAATTGCTGTCGCGTGATCGTTCCGTCCGCTTCTTTCGTCTTAATCAACTCCACGCGTTTTTGGACTTCGGACAGCTTCGCCGTGCAATAGGCGACAAGCATCCGTCCTTCTTCAAAGGCGGCAATCATTCCGTCTAAAGGAAGTTCGCCCGATTCCATCTGCCGCACGAGTATCTCCAAGCGTTCACTCGCCGCTTCAAACGTTTTAGGCGTCGCAAATTTTTTCGATTGAGCTTCTGACATCGTTACTCCTGATAAGCGTTAGGATAGCGCACTTTGAATTCGGAACGCAACGTTTGCGCTTCCTGTTTGCGATGCTGCGCCTCTAAACGCGCAATCGCATGCTTGAATGCCTCCGGGACTAAGAGCGGATCGTCAAAGAAAATAATGAGGCTCATCTCCGCACGGAGCGCTTGATCCGGTTGGTTCAGCGCCTGGTAGACGGTCGCCAGTCCGGCATATGCCGACGCTTGCAGCGCACGCCCTTCCAGCGTATCAGAAGAGGCGCGTTTCAACGCGAGTTCGTACGCTTCCTGCGCCTTCTCCCACGAGCCTTCCTTTTGACGAAGCCGCCCGAGACCGACCGCCGCCGCCGCGTCATGTGCTGTCGGTGGCACCGTCGCCGACGCCGGAGAAACGCTCAAGGCGGTGGTATAGGCGGCAAGCGCGGAGGCTTCTTGCCCTTGTGCTTCGGCAATTTGCCCGAGATAGACATTTGCCAACACGCGATCGGCTGGCACTTCGGCATGTTCAGCCAATGTCTTTGCTGCCATCCGAGCCTCATCATACGCTTTGCGGCTGAGTTGGAACGTCACGAGCCAGTTCAAATAGGACGGCGCAACGGTCGCCGCATCTTTCAACGTCAGCAGCGGTTGAAGCAGTGCGGCGGCTTCGCTGTCCTGTCCGATCGCATGAAGCGCTTGGGCGCGACGAATCGCACTGTCGATTTGCTTCGCGTGCGGCAATGTCTTGAACGCCAGTGCCGCGTTTAAGAAATGATCGGCAGCTGCCCAGTCCTGCGCATGAAAGAAAAGTAATCCGCGCAGATAGTTCGCTTCTGCCGCCGCCGTCCCGTTCGGGAAGCGTCCTAAATATTCATCCAGCGTCGTCGCTGCCGCTGCCGCTTTGCGTTCTGAAAGTTCCATCCGCGCCCGCAACATCAAGGCATCGGGCACAATCGCGCGATCGTTCGTTGCGACGGCGGCTTGAACCGCCTGTGTCGCCTTTTCGCGATTGCCGGCACGCTGAAAAGCATAGGCGGCGGCATAGGCGGCACGCGGCGCACAAGACGCCGTAGGCCAACGTGTCACCACGTCCAAATAGTGCTGCCCCGCCACTGCCCACTGTTCCAGTTGCTGCGCGAGCCACCCCATTTGATACAAGGCATCGGCGGCAGCTTCGGGCGTATCGTGCGCCATAATGGAAGCCGATGCCATTTGCGCCTGTTCGACATTCTTCGCCTGTACGGCGGCGTTCAATCGCAATCGCATGACAGCGTTCCGCTCTGTTTCGGCAATGAACGGCGCAACGTTCGCGTAAGCGGAAAGAAACGCTTGCGGATCGTTCTCCTTTGAACAAATAAACAGTACCTTATAGGCGGCAGACGACGCATATTTACTTTTCGGAAACTCCGCCAACAGTTTTTCATACAGCGTCTTTGCCGCCGTCCTATCTTCCAATGCCAACGTAATTGAAGCATCCAGATAGCGGACTTCATCCGACGTCCGAAGCAACGGTTCAAGACGCGCGGCGGCGAGGAAGCTCCGCGCCTCTTCCAATCGTACCGCCTGATAACACGCCCACGCCGCGGAGAGATTCTCCGCCGCCGTCATCTTCGTTTCACTCGCCACTGAAAGTTCGCGAAGGTCTAAATAACATTGTGCCGCTTGCGCCGCCTTCTCTTCGTGTGCGGCGAGGAGTGCCGCCGCCGCGAGCGCTTCTCTGCGCCGTTGCGGTGTCACGCCGGCGCGGGCGACCGAGAGATAAAGCTCAAGTGCTTCTGACGCTTGCTGTTCCTGCACTAAAAGCGCTGCCAATCGCAACCGTGCCACATCTGCCGTCTCATCTGAATTTTTTGCCAATAAGCGGTAGAGCGTCTGTGCATCGCGTGCGCGCTCCAGCTTTTCATAACAGAGCGCCAAACGATAGGCGGTGGCACGCTGCAACGGTGGCGCCACCTTCTGCGTGAGCAACGCCTCCAACGTCGGCAGCGCCTCCTTCGGACGATTCGCCTCTAAGAAAGAGGTTGCCAACCGCAACTGCGTCGCGTAACGGCGCTCCCCCGTCGTGGAATGAATCACTTGCAAATAAAGCGCACGCGCTTCTTCGGCACGGTTCGACTGCTCGTAACATTCCGCCAAACGAAACTGCGCATCCGCTTCGACGTCCGAAGCCGGATCTGTTTTCAAAAAGGCTTCATACTCCGCCGCCGCTTGCGTATAAAATCCGCGGCGAAACAGTCCGTCGGCAAACGTCAACCGATCTTCCGCAGCCACTGCCACGGTTCCGATCAAGAGAAGTACCACAAAGAGTAATTTCATCAGACGTCCTTTACCATCGCCCGGAGGCTCCGCCACCGCCGAAGCCGCCACCGCCACCACCGAAACTTCCGCCGCCAAAGCCGCCACCACCGCGACCGCCACGACCACCCGAAAACAGAAGTAGAAACAGCCACGGATAACGAATGAACAGCGCCACGGCGACCAGCGCAATCAGCACGTGGAACCAACGCGGTCCTTGCGACTGTTCGGCAACGGTCGGCGCCGGCATTTGATGACTGACGAAAAAGGAAACTTTTTTCGCCGCGAGCGTCACCGCCGCTGCCGTTTCTCCTATTTGCAACAGTGGTGCCATCGCACGCAGAATATCGCCGGCACGCGCATCATTGATGTAAGGCTCCCAACCGTAGCCGACTTCCAATCGCGAACGGCGATCGTCAAGCGCCAAATAGAGCAGCGCGCCATTATCGACACCTTTGTGTCCAATCCGCCACGCCGTTGCCACGGCAAGCGTATAGCTTTCCAACGACTCTCCTTCCGGAAGCTGCCGTTCTAAAAGAACCGCCATCTGTCCGCCCGTCGCCTGCTCCACGCCTTGCAACAAACGCTCTAGCGTTGCTTTTTCATTGACTGAAAGTACGCCGGCGCTATCGACCACGCGTCCGGTCAGTGGCGGAATGGAACGCCCGCGACTGACCGTTGCACAGAAGAATACGGTTAGAAATAAAGAAAGTGTGACTGCCCACCGCCACGCAGCTCCGCTTGTCTCACGCACCGTGCGCGGCGCTCCTTCGCACCGGGAATGTGACCGGCAACGCATTAAAATTGTACCGTGGGCGGAGTGGCGACCGCTTTGCCTTCAGCGACTTCATAATATTCTTTGGGAGCAAATCCAAGCCCGCTAGCAAAAAGTGAACCGGGAAACTTACGAATAGAGACGTTAAACGACTTGACGGCGTCATTGTAACGCGTCCGCGTAACGGCAATCCGATTTTCCGTTCCTGCCAACTCATCTTGCAAACGAAGAAACGCACTATCCGCCTTCAATGCCGGATAGTTCTCGCTAATCGCCAACAGCCGCCCCAACGCCGAATTGAGCGAACCGTCCGCCGCCGCTTTTTCCGCTGGCGACTTCGCCGCAATTAACTTCGCGCGTGCCTCGGCGACTGCCGTAAAGATTTCCTTTTCGTGTGTGGCATAGCCTTTGACCGTATTCACCAAGTTCGGCACTAAATCGGCGCGACGTTCGAGTTGAACGCCAATATCTTTCCACGTTTTCGCCGCAGACTCATCGGCATCAATCAATCCATTACGGACGCCGATCGACCACATCACCGAAACGGCAATCACGCCAACAATGATCGCTATCGTCACTAAAACTTTTTTCATATGCGACTCCCTTTGTTGCACTTAGCATAACATAAAAAGATGAGAAAGTGCCGTCCGCCCTAACGTCGCACCGCTCTTGCGAAAAGTAAATATGCTATAGTGAGGTAAAGGAGTTTAGGGAGATGAAGCTATTTTTGATTTTATGCGCCATGATTCCGGCAGCGCTCTTTGCAGCGCCCACCGCCTATGATGGTATCGCTGCGACGGTCAATGACAAAGTCGTCACCGTTGATACGGTTTTACAAGAATTACACAACGGTTTTGACCTTTCGCAAGTCCCCCCGGAAGCGCGTGAAGCCAAAGTGCGCGAACTCTTTCCCGTCATGCGCGATCTGATTATTGATCGTCTGCTCATTCTTCAAGCCTACGAAGATGCCGGCGCCCAACTTCCCAATGAAGCGATCACGTCACGCGTACAAGAAATTATTGCCCGCGACTTTTCCGGCGACAAAGCCAAGTTGCAGGAACTGCTCAAGAAAAACCGCATGACGTACGATATGTGGGAAAAGCAAATCCGCGAAAATATCATTATCGGCGCGATGCGCCATTTACAAGTCACGAAAAAGCTTAACGTTTCACCTGCCAAAATCCGCCTCTACTTTGCCGAACATATGGACGAATTTGCCACACAAGGCGCCGTTCGTGTCCGCGCCATTTTACTGCCGCCGTCCGAAGGGCGCGCCGTTGCCGAAAAAGCACTTGCCGAATTGAAAAAAGGAACGCCTTTCGCCACCGTTGCCAAGCAATATTCGCGCGATGAACATGCCAAAGACGGCGGCGACTGGGGCTTTGTCGTTCCGGAAAATACCTTTGCGCCACAAGTCATTAACGAACTCAACCAATTGAAAAAAGGCGAGTTCTCCGACATCATTGAAAGTAGCGGCTACTGCACCATCATTTTCAAAGAAGCGGTCAAGCTCGGGAAAACACCGACCTTGCAAGACGCTTGGCCGATCGCCGAACAGCGGCTCCGTGCCGAACTCGGACAAGCCCGTTATAAAGCGTGGCTCGACAAACTCCGTGCCGATGCGCATATCACCACCCACAGCACCGTCCTCAAATGAACCGTACTTCTCCCAGCGAAATCAAAGCTTGGTGCATTGGACGTGGCTTTCACCCCAATAAAACGTTGGGGCAGAACTTTCTCATCGACCGTAACATTTTGGATGCGTTAGTCGCCGCTGTTGATTGCGCTCCGGGCGATCGCGTATTGGAAGTCGGCCCCGGATTGGGCGTTCTGACAGAGGCACTGCTCCGTCAAGGGGCGCACGTCACCGCCATTGAAAAAGATCATGCGTTGGTACTCGATCTTCAAGCGACGCTCTGTAAGGAGTTTCCCGACACGCTCGAACTCATCGAAGGCGATGCGCTCGACAGCGATTGGACGACGCTCCTTAAACAGCGATTCAAAGCGTTTGCGTCCAACCTCCCCTATTCGGTCGGCACGCGCATTCTAATGGAGTTGATACAGCAGCCCGACGCACCGCAACGTCTCGTCACGCTCGTGCAGCAGGAAGTCGCCGACCGCTTTACTGCCGCCGCCAATTCCGCTGAACGCGGCACGGCGGCAGTCTGGATTCAGCTCGATTACGATGTGCGGCTCGTGCGGCTCGTCAAACCGTGCTGTTTTTGGCCTGCGCCCGAAGTCACATCGGCGATTGTCGCGATGGATCGCCATGCGCGTTCCACGCTCTCTCAAGCCGGTAAAGTTTTTTGCCGCGCGCTTGCCAAACAGCTTTTCCTCCAACGGCGCAAACAGCTCGGCACCGTCTTACGCAAAGCGCCGGCACCGTTTAACACTCTCTCTCCAACCGTAATTGGCATGGATCCAATGCGGCGCGCCGAAACGCTCACGCTTCCGGAGTGGGAACAGCTTGCCGCGCAAGGTCAGCCATGATTCAAGACGTTCAAGCGCCGCTCGTGCTCTTTCCGCCCAAAACTTCGCCCGCCGCCGGCGACTATACGTTTTCTTTTCAGGAGGAGCGCGCCGCGCTCACCGCATGGGCGCCTGACCATACGACAGCCACGCCGCTGTTAAGTCTGGGTCGTACGACCTTTTTCCTCGGGACGGCGCCGCACATCGCCCTCGAACCGCTCCCGAAACTGCGCACGCTGGCGCCGATGAGCCTTCGTTTTGGCGCCTTCTCCGCGCTTCATTTAGCCCGTTGGATGCTCACGCACCGTTATTGTGGCAACTGCCGTGCGCCGATGATTCACCGCCAGCGCTGTTTGCAATGCGCGACGTGCGGCACCACCGTTTTCCCCACCATTGCGCCGGCGGTCATTGTCGGATTGATTCACAACGAACGCCTTTTGATTACGCATTATGCCGAAGGCGCCTATCAAGGTCCCGCACTCGTCGCCGGCTATTGCGAAGTCGGAGAAACGGCAGAAAATGCCGTCCGCCGCGAAACGCAGGAAGAAACCAATCTGACGGTCAACGCCTTGCATTACTTCGGCTCCCAACCGTGGGGCTTAAGCGGCGCACTGCTGCTCGGATTTTTCGCCACCGTCCGCGAACCGTCGGTGACGCTCCTTGACGGCGAACTTGCCGATGCGCAATGGCTCCCGCGTTCAGCGCTTCCTCCGCCACCGCCGGAAGGATCGATGAGCCTGACCGGCACAATGATTCAAGCCTTTGCAAACGGACTCACCTTTTAATAAACTGTGTCTGAAAGGACTCCTATGAAACCTGAACAATTAGCCTGTTGGTCGTTGGGGACGTGGTCGACACTCCCTTCTTTCCCGATAACACAAATCACCCAAGATAGCCGCAAGGCGTGCCTCGGCACACTTTATGTCGCGCTCAAAGGCGATCATCACGACGGACACGATTTTGTCGCCACCGCCTTCAAAGCGGGCGCCACCGCCGCACTCGTCTCCCGCGACTGGACACCACCGGAAGAAGTCAATAATTTACCGCTGCTCCGTGTCGCCGATCCGCTCGTGGCACTCGCTGCCATTGCGCGCGGTTACCGTATCTCGCTTCGGAAAACGACCGTTCTCGGCGTCACTGGAAGCGCCGGCAAAACGACGCTGAAAGAACTCGCCGCCGCGATGCTTTCAGGCGCCGGTATCACCGCCGCCACCGCCGGTAATTACAATAACCACGTCGGACTTCCGCTCTCCCTCCTCGCCATTCCAGAGGAAGCGAAATTTGCCGTCATCGAAGCCGGCATCAGTCATCCGGGCGATATGGATCCGCTCGTCGAGGCGTTGCGCCCCTCCGCCGCCGTCATTACCTGTATCGGTCCGGCGCACATTGAATTTTTCGGAACCGAGACGGCGATTGCCGCCGAGAAGGCGAAACTCTTGGCAGCCATTCCGCCGACCGGCTTTGCCATTCTTCCAGCGGAAACGCACGCACTCGAAACGCTTCAAGCGGCGTGCCGTTGCCGTACCGTTCTCTGTTCGCTCAAAGATCGCGATGCCGACTGGTACGGTGAACCGCTCGCCAAAGGCATCTTACGCGTCTATCGCAAAGGGGAACGCACGCAACTTTTGGAGTCAGGGCTTTGCGGCGAACACAATGCGTCCAACGTCCTCCTCGCCTATGCCGCCGCACGAGAAGCAGGCGCCACCGCCGAACAGGCACTCGCCGGTCTGCGTACATTCAAAGCGCCGGCGATGCGCTGGGAACAGATCTCTGTCGGCGACTTGCACGTCATCAACGATGCGTATAATGCCAATCCGCTGTCGATGCGTGCGGCGTTAGAAACTTTTGCCGGAAGCGATGCGCCGCACGGTAAAGTCGTCTGCGTTGGCGATATGCTGGAATTGGGCGAAGCCGCCGATGCGCAACATCGCGCCGTCGGTGAAGCCTCGGGCAACGGCCCTTGGCGCTTGCTCATCGCCATTGGCGCCTCCTCACGTGCGCTGATTGAAGGTGCGATTGCCGCCGGATATGCCAAGAGCCATACAGCGTGGTTCGCCACCACCGCCGACGCGGCGGAAGAACTCCCGCTCCTGCTCGAACCGGGCGATACGCTGCTCCTCAAAGCCTCCCGCGGAATGCGCCTCGAGACACTGTTGGACGCACTTCGCAATGTCCATCGCTAAATTCTGGTCCCATACCGTTCTCTTTTTCACCGCTTCCCGCTTCGCCGATATCGTCAATGCGGTGAACGGTCTTTGGATTATTCCGCACTTCTTGCCTGCCGCCCTTCTAGGCGCCGTCTTGCCGATGCTCAGTTTCGGCGGCGCACTCGCCGTGCCGTTCTCCGTCCTGCTCGCCGTTTTCACGCGAACGCTCGCACGCTACGAAGCGTTGGGGCAAACGGCGAAGGCGCAAAGTCTCACACGGGACGCCTTCCGTTTTTCCGGCATTGCCTTCCTGCTCATCTTTCTTGTTTCAATTCCGCTGATGCCGTGGCTCTTTCGGATCTTGCGCGTGGAACCGTCCGCCGTCGGCTTTGTGGCGATTGGCTACGGACTGATCGCCGCCTTCATTCCGGTGACGACAGCGGCGCTTCAAGCGACGAAACATTTTGGCGCCCTGTCGCTTGCCAATCTGCTCGCCGCGCCGGCACGCATTCTCTCGATGTTGCTCCTCCTGCCCTCGCTCGGACTGCTCGGCTACTTCTTCGGACAGTTAGTCCCGCTCTTTGTCATTCTCGCCGTGGCACTCTTCACGCTGTACCGCCAAAGGCTTTTAGTCCTTCCCGTCGCGACCGTGTCACGCCGTTTATGGCTTGACGATCGGCGTGAAATGATCGGCTACGGACTCAAGGTGCTGGCTGGCACGGCGTTTGGTGTCATGGGCGGCACCATTGTCAGTTTTGTGATTCGTCATCAGTTAACCGATGATGCTTCGGCAGCTTTTTATCTGCTCTCGCGCTTCTCTGAAATCGCCGCTTACTGCGCCACGACCGTTTCCACCGTCTTTTTCCCCTACGCCGTTGAAGCGCATACGCACGGTCAGAATTTGCGCGCCTTGACAGGTAAACTCATGCTCTTACTCTTTCTCGGCGGCGGCGGAATTGCGCTTGCGCTTTATTCTGTACTGCCGTTTCTTTTCGCCGCATTGCCCGACTATGCACCGTATGTTTCGACTGCGCGCTGGGCAGCGTATCTTTGCTGTACCACCACGCTGCAAATGGTCAGCGGACTGTACTTCTCCCACGCCCACGCCCGTAACGATTTCCACTATCTCTGGTACTACCTTCCGATGACCGTACTCTCCGCACTGGCGATTCTCACGCTGACCGACCATTCGCTTCTGCGCGTGCTTCATATTCTTTTTGCCGCCGCACTACTGCAACTGCTCTGCGTCCTCGTCGATCTCTTCTTCCGGAAGCCGTTCATCGATGAAGCTAAGGCAGAAGCATTTTTTCCCAAACCGTTTCCAACAGTTTCACCGAAGGACGTTCCGGCGGCAGCGTCGCCGGACAGAACGTCATCAATCGCAACGACTCCATCAACCAGCGGTAGCGATCCAGTGCCACCGCATCATGGCGTGGCTTCTGACACGCCGTCACAAACGTAAGATAGCGTTTCCAAAAAGGAGCAAACGTTGCCTCTTTCCGAAGATCGGCAGCCGGATTCGTGCGCGCCCGATCCAACCGTTCGGCGATACCGGACAACCATAAAGGATAGTGCGCGAACGCCTCCGGCGGCACCGTCGCCGGAAATCCGTCAAAGACGAGCCACGCCAACTGTTCCAAGACACTCTCCAACGTCTCGCGATAAATGCCGGTGGCATCGTTCGCAATCGCTTCCAATCGCGCCGTCTCCACCACGGCGAAAATGCCGCGCCGCTTCCACGCTGCCGCCACAGTTGCCAAGGCGCCTCTGCCTGCCGAATAGCGCGCCTGCAATTCCGCCTCCGTCTGCGGATCTTCCGCGGACGTCAAGAAACACGCTTCCAATGCACGCGTGAAAAGTGCTTTGCCCAACGCTTCCGAATCGATGCCTGCCGTTTTAATAAACGCCTTGGCTTGCGCCGGCCACGCCGGAAGCTGTTCAAGACTGTTCCAACGATTGCCGCCGAGCGCACGCAACGCCTCCAAACAGCTCTGCCGACACGCCAAGCGTGCCAATGCCGGATCGGCAATCGTTGCCGCCGCCGCAACCGTTTGATGTTCGGCAAAGCGCGCCAGTAACGGCGCAAGGTCGCGCCCTTCGCCCAACGTCTCGCCCTCCTCCTCCACACGAAAGTTCATCCGCAAATGCGCCGGCAGCCGCGCTTCTTCCCAAACCGTCTCATCGACGCGCACCGCCTTCTCATCACGCAAGAGGCGAAAGAGCGTTTCCGAGAGCGGGCGACGGTACGGCTGCACGCGCGACAAGAGAAGCCCCTGCACTTCGCTCAGCGCCCCCAGCACATGGCGCACGCGACTGGGCAGCGCCTGAATCATCCACAAAATCTTTTCCGGCAGAAGCCCCGGCACCAACCATTCCGCATGCCAATGCGCAAGCAAATGGAGCGTCGCCGGCGTCGCAAGGATCGTGACGCCATCGTCGGCGGCCTGAGGGTCATGGCAGTACTGCAAAGGAAACGTTGCGCCGCCGACCGTCACCGTCTCCGGAAAATCGTGCAGCGTCACCGCGTCCACGGCGAACGCTTCCCCTTCCAACGGGAGCGGTGGACATTTTTTGAGCGTTGCCATCGAGCAGACCGTCGCCGGAAGCGACGCTTCATAAAAGGCCAGCAGTTCGTCGTGCAACGTGTCAACATCCGTCCGGCGCAAAGCGAGAAGCTGCTCCAAGAGGCGTTGCCGTTGCCAATTCGCCCGCAACCACGCCGGCGGTTGCGTCATGCTCTCAGGCACTGCCAGCGCATCGGCGATGAAAATTGTCCGCGCCTGTTCCGGATCAATGCGCGAAAGGTCACGCACGCGGCCTGAAGCCAACGGCAATCCAAAGAGCGTCACCGCTTCGTGAATGCGGACAAAGCCTTTGGCTGCGTCCCAAAAAGGCGAATAACGATGCACCTTGCAGAGCGCTCCTGCCAACGGTTCAATCCATTGGAAATCAATACACGCCGCCATCCGCCCGAAGAGACGCGACGTTTCGACCAATTCTCCGACCAGCACCCACTCCCGCGATGTCGGCAAGACATCGGGACGCGGACGCGCCGGTGGCGCCTCCGCCGTCCGGCGCTGCCGCTCCTGCTGGGCGACGCCACTGCCGGGAAAGAGAGAGAAGTGCAGCGCAAAAGCGCCACGATAATCGCGCGTCTCCGTGTCATAATGCCCAATCCGCGACAGTAATCCGCAGAGCAGCGCACGATGCAGTCCGACTTCACCGCCTCGCGTCTCCTCCACATGAAGTCCACGCGCTTGGCACAACTGTTCCAACTGCGCACGCACATTTTGCCACTCCCGCATTTTGGGATAAGAGACAAATGCCGCCTTGCAACGTTTCCGCCGAATCGTTTCACTCGTGCCTTGCGACGGATCAAAAAACCACGCCCACAGTTTCAAGCGCGCATTAAAATCAGAATTGGGGCAACGGAAACGTGCGTGCGACTGATCGGCTTGCTCCCGTTTGTCGATCGGGCGCAGGAGCGGCTCATCACACGCCATCGCCGCCACCACCGTCAACGCGTCACGCAACGCCAGCTCCGCGTCCGCCGCCAGTAAAATGCGTGCATAGCGCGGCTCTAAAGGAAACGTTGCCAACGCCCGTCCGATGGCCGTCAGTGTCAACGTCTCATTCCGCTTTGCCAGCGCACCCAGTTCCAACAGCTCACGATAACCTTCGCGAATGGCAACGCCGCTCGGCGGTTCAATAAAGGGGAACGTCTCAATCCGTCCCAGCTTCAACTCTGCCATCGTCAGAATGACGCCTGCCAATGCGCTGCGTTTGATTTCCGGCGCCGTCTGTTCCTCCCGCTGCGCAAACGCTTCCTCGGAATACAGCTGCACACAGACGCCCGGCCCCACACGTCCGCACCGGCCTCTCCTTTGACGCGCACTCGCTTGCGAAATAGGCTCAATCTTCAGCTGCTGCACGTGGCGCTGGGCAGAGTAACGCTTGATCCGCGCCACGCCACTGTCAATCACACAGCGAATCGCCGGAATCGTCACCGACGTTTCCGCCACATTCGTTGCCAGAATAATGCGCCGAAGCAATGATGTCTTAAATACGCGCGCCTGTTCCGCCGCCGGCAACGATGCCAATAATGGCAGCAGCTCCGTGCGCGGCAAGCGCCGACTTTCAAGAACTGCCATCGTCTCGCGGATTTCCCGTTCGCCGGGCAGAAAAACCAAAATGTCGCCCGAGTTCTCCCCGAGAAGATCGACCGCATACGCCACGCGACGCGGCAGATCGTCCTCCTCCGCATCTTCCTCCGCCAACGAAATCGTTTCAATCGGGAAAAGCCGCCCCGGAATCGTCACAATCGGCGCACCATCGAAAAAGGAAGAGAACTTCTCCGCATCGAGTGTCGCCGAAGAGATCACCACACGTAAATCGTGACGATGTGGAAGCACTCCTTTTAAGATTCCGAGCAGAAAATCAATATTCAAACTGCGCTCATGCGCTTCATCGATAATCAATGTTGAATAAGCTTTTAACAGCGGATCGCTGCGCGTCTCCGCCAATAAGACACCGTCCGTCATCAATTTGAATCGCGTCGAAGGCGAAAGCTTCTTTTCAAAGCGATGCTGATAGCCGACCAACGCTCCGACCGCGCTCTGCATTTCATCCGCCAACCGCCGACCCATCGCCACCGCCGCCAAGCGCCGCGGTTGCGTGATACCAATCATTTGACGCGATGCGAACGTTTCCGGACGCGCCATCGCCGCCAATTTCGGCAACTGCGTCGTCTTACCTGAACCGGTATCGCCACAGACAATCGTCACCGGCGACGTTCGCAACGTCTCCAGCAACGGCTGTAGATAAGCGGCAATCGGCAACTCCTGCGGAATATTAAAAGAAGGGCGCATGCGAGGAGTTTATCAAACTCCGCTCCGCTAAAAGAGAAGAGCCTCGGCAACCGAGGCTCTTCTAACTCCTTTAGTAAGGCAACGCTTAAAGTGCCGGATCGGGCTTCGTCGCGACGGCTCGAAACGCCTTATTCTTAATATTCGCCAACGGCACCGTCAAAATCACCGTGCCTCCAGTCCGGCTCACTTCGTTAACGCCCTCAATCGTTGCCGGCGTACCGTCTGTAGTTTGAAGTCCCACGATGACACCGTCAGCAAACGTAGCAGCAGCACCGTTCGCCCCTTGCACCTGACACGTCACCGTGGCAGAGGTCGGTTCACCTACCGTCGGGGCAAGCGCACTGATACCGAAATCGTAGACAATCGCGACCGTCGCCGTCGTACCGGTCACCGCGACAGAGGCAACGCCCTCGAAACAGCCCAGCACCGCATTCACCGTATCAACCGTTGTAACGGCTGTACCGAGGCTTGTTTTCACCGTGACTTCCGTTATATTCCTCACGCTGGAAAAAGCGCTTACTGACGCCAAGATTTGCTTCGTCGCATCGTCCGAGAACTGCGACGGTTCGCCAGCAGGAACATCAATCGTTACCGCATTGAACAGTTCCAACGTCTTATTATCGGCACGAGCCTTTAGCACATATCCGGTCGGAACGGCGAACTTCGACACTGCATTCGAGGGAAGATCCGCCGTCGAGGTCAAGATGGCAACACCGCCGTTCGGAATGATTACTCCGGCAGGAACGCTTAACGTAATCGTCCCCGAGGGCGGAAGCGTAATTGCCGCTACTGCCAACGTACCGCCACGCACCACGAGCGTTGCACCGCTGGCAAACGTCACCGTCTTTCCCGATCCGGGAAGTAAGGTCAGCGTCTTACCTTTGGCAACTTCGATCGATCCTGTCGATCCAATCTCTATCTTTGCTTGAGCACCGGTATGATTGTTATTCGTAATCATACCTTCACCTTGCAAGCGACCATTCACAGCCAACGTGGCATTATACCTTGACAGCCCGCCACTCACGTTCAACGTGGCACCGTCAGCAATCGTAAGTGGTCCATCCGCACCCTTGTTTCCGGAATAAAGCATATTGCACGTTCCTGCCGCAATCGTCAGCGCGCCGTAGTCGGACAATCCGTTCAAAAGATTCAACGTCCCTGTTCCATTCTTCGTCACAGTCCGACTGCCGGAATAGACAATATGAAATGGTTGCGTTACGTTCAGCGTAGCATTCGCGGCTGTATTTATCGTAAAATTCGTCTCGACCCTCAGTGGAGCTGACACCGTGAGCGTGGCGCCCTCTTTTACGTTCAATTGCGGCGTACCGTTAGCAATTTTAATCGCATACGTTCCCGTAATCGTTGCCTTCGCATTCGTGTCCGCTTCAACAATTGCACTGTTATAAAGCATGAATTTGTTGGCGGTTTTGGAGTTTTTCAACTCGCCTGTCCCTTGAAGCGTAATCTTACCGGAGAACGTTTCATTAGCGTCTGCACTAGTTAATTCAAGCGTGCCAGCGACCGTTGCAATCTGCGCACTATTGGGTTGACCCCAACCGCCAATATCTGCTCCGTTCAAAACAAGCGTCGCGCCATTCGCAACAGTAAGGCTCGGAGCATTACTTGCGGTACCCGCATTCCCAAAACTACCGTTGAGTGTCAGCGTCCCTCCCTGTACGTCATATTTGTGAAGTACAGTGCTTGATATCGACAGCGAACGCGTCCCTGCCGTGTGAACAAACGTGCCCGCACCGGTCGGCGTAGCAGGAAGCGTTGCCGAGGAATCGACCGAGAGCGTGCCATTCACCACCGGCGTTGTCGAGAATGTGCTGGCGCCTGTCGTCGTCAACGCACCATTCGCCGCAATTGTCGTCGCACCAGAGAATGTACCGCCTGTTGCGGTCAGTGTACCATTGACGGTCGTCGCATTGGAAACGTTGAGTGGCGCATTAAAGATGGCGTTGGCGCCGGACGCCACATCAACAATCTCGGCAGTAATGGCGCCTGTCCCTGTCATACCAAAGGTATAACTATTGGAGGCAACGGTCAGTCCAGACGGTGCAACGGCTTCGGTGACGGTCACCGTGGCAGCAGTAGCACCGGTAAGCGTATCGAATTTCACCGCGTTACCATCGGCAAACGTCTTGGAATTGCTCCACGAAGACTCTGTCTTATTCCAATTTCCTTCCGTTTTCGCCGGATCCCACGTCAACTCTTCCGCCGGCACGACCCAAATCTCAAGCTTGCGCACCGTATAGGCAGACGCCATCAAGGACTCGATCCCTGACGAAGTCATATTCGTATAATCCAACGTGGCAGAAAGAGCCGTTCCATTATTTTTCAAATGCGTACTGAACGAGCCGATACCAATCTCAACATTGTTTGCCGTTCCGCTTGCAGTAAAGCGGTTTAAGGCAAACAGTACTTCCGCCTTCGCATAAGCATCGCCAGGCAGAATTTGCATAACTTGCATACAGCCATGTTCGCCGTCAGCGTTCAACGTATCGTTCCAGTCATAAACAGCTCCAAGTCCCGCCGGAGCCGACGCGACCGAGGAGCTCGCAGGTGCATAACTATAAGGCGTGAATTCAATAAAGCCTTTCACTCCACTTTCCGTGTCCGATGTATTGGCGAAGTTGCCGCGATTGCCGTAGACTTGAAGTCCATTCACAACGGCTTGGTGCTTTCCTGTCGCACTTGCCGCATGCTTTGTGGGGACGCCGAGTTTCACCTCATTCGGATCAAAGGCATCCATCGAAGCCCAAACGAACTGCACCGGCTCTCCGGCACGCTGCAACTCCATATAGTACGCCACACGCTTCACCGCTGAAACAGCAGTAGCAGCGTCTGTACCATCCACGTAATTTGGCGCCGTCGTATGATAACGATCATTTTCGCCAATCGCCAACGTCTTACGGTGCAAGAAGCCGTTACGAAAAGCGGCAGGGACGTTCTTCGCCGCTCCCGAACCAAGCGCGGTGAACACGATTGTATTCTTCGCAGAATCTATCGCCGGAACGTTCGCCAACGTCACCGTTAATGCCGTCAAT
>JAVVWU010000032.1:0-17964 GCA_036651955.1 Kiritimatiellia bacterium | reverse complement strand
AGCGCTCCATCCTTCCCATTGTCCATGACGTTGTATTTCGGGAATAACCATAAGCGGTTGGTCTAAATAACGCGAAATTGTTTGTGCCTGCCTTGTATTTGCGATGGCGGTGAGAGCGTCTACGCGCGCTTTTATCCGATGTTGAGGAATGGCGTCAGTGAATGAGGCGGCAGCTGTTCCGGGGCGAGGCGAGTAGGGGAAGATGTGCGCTCCAGTAAAGGGATAATCTTGAATAAGAGATTGAGTTTCCACCGCATTTTCGTCTGTTTCGCCGGGAAAGCCGACAATCCAGTCGGCACCTAATCCACATAAGGGGAGTTCTTCACCAACGAAATCAAGCAAACGCCGAATGTCTGCTTGGTGGTAGTGTCGCCCCATACGTTCAAGGACGGCATTACTTCCGCTTTGAATGGGAAAGTGAAGGAAATCACAAATGCGCCCATGGCTTTGCTTTATCAGATGAATGAGTGCCTTATCATCCAACGTGCACGGTTCTAATGAGCCAATACGGAAGCGACCTTCTCCGGGAATATCTAAGAGATGGCGAAGGAGCTCCACAAAATCAGCACCGCTGTCGGCGTCGCGATAAAGTGCGAGATGGCAACCTGTTAGAACAATTTCGCGATAACCTTCTGCAAAGTAACGTTCGGCTTGACGTAGAAGGAGGGGAAGTGGCTCTGAAACAGGCATTCCGCGGAGGTGAGGAACGATACAATAGCTGCAAAATTGATTACAACCATCTTGAATAATAAGCGTTGCGCGCGTTTTGTGACGAACTTTCGTCAGTAGTGGTACGAGCGTAGCCGGTTCTTGTAGGAAGGCGAGAACCTCGTTTAACCACTCCGTTTTGCGTTCATGTGGGATGACGAGATTGGCGACATTCTCGGGAAGTAAAGTGGCGGCGCATCCACTTAAAATGATCTTCGCTGTCGGACGTTTGGCACGAAGTGTATGGAGCGTTCTCAAGACTTCGTGTGCGGCAGGTTCTGTGACAGCACATGAATGAACGAAAAGAATCTCTGCCTGTTCAATGGGTGTCACTTTCCAACCGCGTGCTTCTAATGCGTCTTGCCATTGTGCTGCTTCTGCTTGATTGAGGCGACATCCAAAAACGGTAAATGCGAAGTTCATAATTGTTTCCTTTTGAACACGACTAATCAATCATGGATGAAGTCGGAGGATTAGGGTGAACATCGGAAGCAATAGGGACGAAAATAGTAGGATTAGCGGCACGACGAAGAATACGTGTGGCATAAGCGGAACGATAAGAGCGCCCGTCATGCAAGAGGTCTTTACGACCATTGTAACGCTGTAATGCCGTTCGCCACGAATCAAAATAGGCCTCTGGACGATTGGCTATCGATTGTCCGGAAATTCCAAAACCTTTACGGGCAAGATACTTTATCCCTGCGCGGATATTTTCCATCGGGGTGCCTTCATTTCGCATCGTAGGCTTTTGAAGTCCTAAGTCCAATTTTGCATCTGTCCAATCTCCTGGCACATTGACTTGGATTGGATCTACCTCCCATGCTTCACGTGAGCGTGGTCCATTGCCACCACTTTCTTCAATCATAAGTGATTTAATAAGAGCTGGATCAAGTTCAGGAATGACGATAGCTTTTTCTTGTGTTGACCCGACACTCAGCGCATGATTGGCATTAAATTCTGCCGTGAGTTTGAGAATAAGCGCGTCGTACTGTTGATAACGATCGTCTTCAAAACCACAAAAAATGGGGAGCGATTCAGCGGTTGCAATGGGGCGAACTTGGAGTGCTGTTTTTGAATCTTTGGCAAATACGGTCGTTGCAAAGCGTGTACGATAGAACGTTTCAAATTGAGTCAGAAGTTCTACATCTTCCGAGGTGATAAATCGTTCATCGATATGGAAAGCACCCCATCGGTCAAAGGCATATGCCTGTCCGAACCAACAAAGTTCAAATCTTACCGCGGCATTTGAAGGCATCATTTCGTCGACACCAATAAGCGCGAGCCAATCAGTATAGGCGTGCGCACGTCGTGCAACTTTTACACGCCACGCATCAATGCGGGAGAACAGTTCTTGTACACCGACACGTTCTTCAGAGGTGAGCGTCAGCGTGAGTTCGGGTAAATTTTTCCCTGTTGCCCATCCATTATTTTCATAGGGGCGGATGGATAATTGCGCCGATGCAATCATATGAAGAAACAAAGCGAATGAGATTAAAAAGAATCTCATCGTAGGCGCCCCACAAAGTAAAACGGTTCATAGGTTAACATGACCCCTGCATGCGGCGCCGGGAATGTTTTTTCGTAGGCGTGTGTGAAGGCGGAAAGCGTGGCACGTGTCCAAGGCGTTGTGCTTTCATTGGTCGCAGTTACACCGGTTTCTTTGAGATGTCGCAAAACGGCTGTTGCGTCTGGAAAGTTTAAGGTAAGTGTTTCATGTTCAGCACTTAAGGGAGAAAACTTTTGTGAGAGAATGGAGCAGAATTCTTCCCATGATGGATAAGAAAGTCCACGATGCGTCAGCTGTACAATCTCGCGAAGATTGGCAGGTCCAAAACTTGAAATAGCGAGGAGACCTTTGGGTGCGAGTGCATTGGCACACCGAGCAACAAATCCTTCGAGGTCATTAAACCATTGAATGGCGGAAGCAGAAGCAATGGCATTAACGTTTTTAGGCAATGATAATGTCATGGCATCGCCCGGCAAAAAAGTCGTTCGCGGGACATTGGCAAAACAAATCTGCATATCGGGGCACAAATCGTTGAGAAAAAGTTCAGCAGGAGCAAATCGCGTGAAGAGTTGACGCGTCAAAAGTCCTGTACCACAACCAATTTCAAGAATACGTGGCGCGAGCGTATGGAAATGCAAACTCATGAGTTGTGCAAGATATTCTGCGGCATGGCGTTGAATTGTAGCCTGCGACTCGTAGGTCGTTACTGCGCGGGCAAAGCGATTGATAAGAAGTGCACGATTCACAGATTTTCTTCGTGTAGAAGTTTTTGAAAGAGTTCAGGCATCCAATGTGCTCCGGGGCGAACAAGTGCAGTAGGGAAAGCGTTGCACTGATGAGCACAAGGGAAAATACGATCTTGCTCGCAAGCAATTGCACGTGTCCAATGGAAAGGCTGACTCGGGTTCGTACGAATCGCATGACTCAGTGAGGCTAATTCACATCGTAAATCTTCAAGCGTGCGCGTCGGCGCCTGTTTCAAAAATGTATTTAAGGCTTCTGTAGATCCACACATTCGCCGCCGAAAACGTTCAAGTCCTTTTGTAGAGAACTCGTTGAGCGTCGCATCGAAAATAGCATTGGGAATACCGCGTGTATTATCAATCGGGAAAGGTGTTCCATTGAGGGCAGTGGCGGAGGCTAATGGAAACGTGTTCAATACTTGTGTCGCCGCCCAAACACCCATGGACCACGCGATAAGATGAATTTCAGTGAATGTAGAGAGCAATGGCAGCGGCGTCGAAAGATCGGTATAGTCCCAAACGATTGCGCTATTACTCTCTCCAAGGAGAGGCGTCAGTGGTGTATCATCCATCCCCCACCCAGCAAAAACGAGCAAGAGGCGATTATTTTGCGAACGTTTGAAAAGCCGATAATTCATATTACTATTCTACCATAGCCTGAAAATGTGTATAATTGCGACATTATAAACAAAAGGATATGCGCGAATGGATAAAAAGTTTCTGAATCGAACATTATGGACCTTAGGCATTTTCTTTTTAGCCTTCATCTTTTATGCATCAACCGCTGCCTATGCTCCCTATCCGGGGCAATCTGCCGATTTCCTTGCTTCTCTTTGTTTTAGAGGTCAAATACAGTCGGCATCGGGACTTTCACTCTGGGAAATTCCAATACTTCTGTTGATTCGTCTAATTCCTACGAGTGCAATCCTTGTGGTGACATCGCTTGCGGCTGCTTTTTCGGGTGCCATCATTATTGCTTGTGTTTTCCGCTCGGCTTATTTTTCTGTTCTTTATTTATGTAGAGACTTTGCCGGCATTCGTGCCTGTGAATATGCCCGTGCTAAACGAGATGTGAATATTTGTGCGATCTTGATAGGTGTCATGACCGCAATGATTGCGGTCACCGCATTACCGCTTTGGGCGATGGGTACGCGGCCTTTGCCTCAAACATTTTCAATTATGCTGCTCTCAGTTCTTATTGCGCTTGCGTTTGAACTACGGTTGCGATCGGGATTGATTCATTCACGGGAACGGATTCCTGCCCTTTGGGATTGTGTATTATTTGGAAGTTTTTTCTTTTTGGTGGCACTTCTTGCATGGACGAACTTATCATCACTCCCCATCGTCCTCTTCGCGGTGATTTTGGTGCTTATACCACTGTTTGAACGTGATGAGACCGGTATACGTGTACAACTTTTTCTATGGTCGGTCGGAGGTGTTGCCGCCGGACTAATGATAATGATTGGGATGACGGCACTTCTCGCAGGTTGCTTTTCTTCTGAATCTGGCTCATGTCCGCTCAGTGTCTTATTGGATAATACCGTTAATCTCGCTCAACTTTCTGCATTATACACAACGGCTCCCAATGCCTTCATGCTGGTACTTTTTTCGTCGATGTGTGTACTATATTTTGGCTGTCTTCCTCAGGCATATTTGAAAATGGGACGTCCTATTTTGGGACAAATTATCACACTTCTTGCTTTGGGGGCTTACCTTGCTCACGTTCCAACATTCATTTGGGACAGCTTGGGAGAACCAACGCCAGTGGCTGCGTTTGCAGTGATTCTTTCGCTGTTAATGTTAGGTCTCCTTGTGGGTTCATGGGTTAAAAACTGGTTGGATGCGCATCAATCATGGCGTTCATTAAAGGCTTATACGGTAATCGGAATCCCTCTCTTTATTGTATTTGCTTTAGTCCTATTTCGAGATGTCCGTGCCGATTGGGCGGCAGCCGCAGGTTTCCCCATACGGGAAGCACTTCATGTCGGGCATGACCATTATAAAAAGCTTTTCCCGCAAGATTGCAAGGTGTGGAGTTTCCCTTCTCAGCAAGGCGCATTTATTTTGTTGCGTCGATTGACCACAGGTGAACAAGTTTCACCCGTTATGTGGCGTACACATGCGAATGTACGAATTGCAATGAACGGAAAAACGTTTAAGACGTATCAATCAGAGGATCCTGTTCTCAAACGTTTAATGTTAATCGGTGAAGCTCCCGTACAGAGCTACTTACTCCATAGCACAGAATATGTTACTCCCCTGTCTCCGCTTGCTGAGGCGGAAATGAATTTTACAATCGGCGAAGAGCTTGAGCATATCGCAACTCATCTTGGGGAGACTGCACTGGGTGAAACTCCTATTGGGAAGCGTACGATTGTTGGACTCAAACATTGGGCGGCTCAACGTTATGGAGCTGCATCAATTGAATTTCCGACAGAACGTCGCATTGTTACGCTTCGTCGTGCACGTGATTTAGACCCTAGCAACAAGGCGTATCTACTTTCAATTGACGCGTGTGAAGATAATCTTCTGATTACTTCGGATGAACGAAAAACGGCGCGTTGCTTGTACTCTGAAACGCCTTGGTTTTCAAATCCGACATGGATGCAAGCGGATCAATTTGAGTCGTATTATGGTTTGGTTCAAACAAAAGGCTTTACGACCGCACGTCGCCTGTGTGCACTTCGGACAAATGCGCGTGAAACTGTTTTGGAGAATTTGCAGCGTATTTATCGTACGAATCCGGAAACGCTGACAATAAAAGAACGCGATATTGCAATCTTATCGCTTCCGGAAAAAGAATCTGGAGAACGCTTGCTTGCAGGTCCTGCCTTACCAGAAGAAGTTGCACTTTATCTTTGTGCTTATCCGCAAACAGAGATTTCCTTTAAGCTCGCAGCCCGTTATCCGAAGATTGTTAAAGAGGATGAATGTCTCTCTTTTGTTTATCAACGAGCGGATAAAATTTTGAAGTCGCGTTTACCCGAAAAAGTCTCGGCATTCTTTATGCGAGATGGACAATTCATTCATGCTTTACTTTATGTGAATCTACTGTTGAAAAACAAAGAATTAAATGAGGCAAGAGCCTTTGTTTCTAGTTTTACCATCGCCGAACGAATACCCGATACGGTGTATGGATTAGAATTTTTACGCGAGAAAGTGCTGACTGCACAAATGAAAGAAGACCCAGAGGGGACTTTGAATGTCGCTCAAATGTGGTTGCGGTCTGATCCTTGTCAGCAAAGTTTATGGACGTTTTTATTGACGCATCCTAAACTTACGCCGGATGTTAAAAAGTCTGCAATGGAAACGTGTTTGCAGTATTATCCACTTCACAAGGAAGCGTCTCGTTTACTCGCAGAAGAGTTGCAAACATCTTTTGGTGAAGAAGCTTCTAATCGTTACAAAGCAGCATTAAATGTTGCTTTTCACAAACTGTTATAGTTGAAAGCGCCTCATGCTAACCTCAGATTTTAACTATGTATTACCCGAAGAACTCATTGCACAAGTTCCGCCAGAGATACGTGGCACTTCACGTATGATGGTTTTAGATCGTGCTCAACCGACAGCGGTTGAACATCGACACATTGCCGATATTGTTGATTACCTGCGTCCCGGTGACTTGCTGGTACTCAATAATACACGTGTCTTTCCCGCGCGTATTCTTGGTACATGGGAAGATACGTTAGGCGCTGCCGAGCTTTTGTTACTGGATAATCTTGAACCTGAAAGTCATACGACCTCAGCGTACACGTCGCGTTGGAGATGTCTCTGCGGAAGTGGGCGTAAAGCTCGCGTCGGCCATACGATTGTACTGGGCGAAGGGGCATTACACGGAACGCTGTTAAACAAGAGCGAAGAAGGGATCTCGGACGTTTCTTTCACGTCCAATGAACCGTTAATGGCAGTCTTAGATCGCTTTGGGCTTACACCTGTTCCACCTTACATTCATCGTGATAAAAATGATCCTGCCTTGGCGCGTTTAGATAAAGAACGTTACCAGACAATTTACGCGAAAGAAGTCGGAGCGGTTGCTGCACCAACGGCAGGATTGCATTTCACAGAAGAAATATTTGCGCGTTTAGAAGCAAAAGGTGTTCATCGCGTATTCGTGACTTTACACGTAGGTCCCGGCACGTTTAAGCCCGTGAAGGTAAGCCATATTGAAGAGCATCATATGGATGCGGAGTTCTACGATCTTTCGGAAGAAACAGCGGCGCGTATCAATGAGACGCGTGCGAAAGGCGGACGGATTATTGCCGTCGGATCGACTTCAGTACGAACGCTTGAAACAGTTGCCGCACTTAATAACGGAAAAATTGTTCCAACGCATGGGAAAAGCACCATCTTTATTTATCCGCCTTATTCGTTTGCTGTTGTAGATGCAATGCTGACGAATTTTCATCTTCCGCAATCGACGTTGATTATGATGGTATCTGCCCTTGTCAATCGAGATCGAATCCTTGCCGCCTATCAGGAAGCGGTTGAGCAAAGATATCGCTTTTTTTCTTATGGCGATTGTATGCTCATCCTCTAATGTGGCGTAACATAATTTATTCCGTTCATGTGAATTGACGGCAGAGAGAGTTCTGCATTATAATGAAGCCAACTGCAGTTCCGCAGGGCTAGAGGATTTATATGAAAAGCGTTGTCAATCAACTGTGCCAGCTTCAAGATCTCATTCTGGTACGCGACGAACATCGCACAACAAGTGATGGTGCCCATTTAGCACGATTAAATGAATCAATTGATACGATGATTGCAGCCTTGCCACCTGAGATAAGTACTTTTTTCAAACGGCTTGTCACTCGCGATCATGTCATCATGGCTCCCGTGCATAATGGCTGTTGTGCCGTTTGTGGAATGCGTTTGCCTGTCAGCCAAATTCAATCCGTACGCCAATGTAAAGAACTTCAAATGTGCCCCGGTTGTACGCGGATTCTTTTTGAAGAATTAGATGCACCGCAGTGGGTGGGTGCTTCTCCCAATCGTGCTGAACCGCGGAAGAGTGGCATCTCTCGTTTCTCAGCAGATACACTGATGGTTCCCGATCTTGTCGCAAACTCTGCGGCGGATGCCATTGAAATCCTTGCAGGAAAAATGGAATCAGGCGGTTTTGTTTCGCATGCAGATAAGCTCATTTCCTCCGCATTAGAACGTGAATCAATGCTGAGTACGGCGATGGAATATGGGCTTGCCTTCCCGCACGTTCGCGGTGTTGAAGGAGGATCATTGACCTTAGCTTGTGGCGTTAGTAAAGCACCCATTAAGTGGGACAGCGCAGGAACAGAAACGCACATTGTCTTTCTTATCACCATTCCTGCCGCAGTCAGTGCTTTTTATATGCGTCTCATTGCAGGATTAACCGAAGCCTTTTTGAAAGAGACGAATCGTCAATCACTTCTTGACGCTGAAACGCCACTTGCATTGTGGAAGGCTTTGTCAAAAGCTACACGTTATACGATTAAGTAAATCGAAGTCTCATACTAATGAAAAGACCCGCTCCTGCGGGTCTTTTCATTAGTACTCAAGCATTTGTGGCGATAAGACACTGACTGCCAGATTGTCGCTCATCTGAATAGACTTACTTTTTCCTTATTCCTCGCTCGGGATTAAGAGTGTCGTATATTCTTCATAAGAATATATCTGTCCCCATTTCTTTTCGCTTATGTTTTTAACGATACCAAAATCGATCAAGCGATTGACCGAACTTATGGCAGTCGGTTTTGATAATCCTGTTCGTTTTGTAATCTCGGCAATCGAAAGAAGTGGCTTTTGCTTGAACTCGGCAAGAACCGCACCAACGGATTCACGGGCGCGACCGATACTAGCGATACGCTCGTCGTCTTGCTTAAACATTTTCTTGATTTTAAGTAACGTATTCTTTGCGTCCGTCGCCGTCGTTGCGACACCTTCAAGGAAGAAGGCAATCCAGTCTTCCCAATCGCCAGTCGTCTTACGAATGGTATTCAGCTTTTCATAGTAAAGGTCGCGATGTTGCTTGAAAAACAACGACAGATAGAGAAACGGAGACTTTAAGAAGCCGCGTTCGCAAAGGTACAGCGTAATGAGCAAGCGACCGGTGCGCCCGTTACCATCAAGGAATGGGTGGATTGTTTCAAATTGCTGATGAACAAGTGCAGTCTTGATAAGAATCGGGATTTTGTCTTCCTCGTTGTGCATGAATTTTTCAAGGTCGCTCATCAAACCGATAACCTTGTCCGGAGGCGCTGGGACAAAGTGGGCGGTTGCCGGTCTTGTCCCACCAATCCAGTTTTGACTTGTTCGGAATTCGCCGGGTGTTTTGTTCTTTCCGCGCGCATTTGTCAGTAATTCTTTATGAATTTCTCGGATAAGACGTAAGGATAATGGGAAACCGCCCTCGATACGCTTCAAGCCATGATTTAGCGCCGAAACATAGCTCAACACCTCGGTAACGTCGTCGATAGGTGTTCCAATGGCATCGCCGGATTCATAGCGAAGCAAATCGTCAAGGGTCGATTGTGTCCCTTCAATTTGAGAAGACAATACGGCTTCTTTTCGAATATACATATAGTTGATGATATTCGGATCGGGTGCGGTCTCGACCACGCCGTTGAGTTCGCCGATAGTAAGGTTCGCTTTTTCAAGCAAGTCTGCAATTGCTGTCATATCGATAGCAGGAACGGGCGGAAGCGCGTTTGGGACATAGGCTTCGTATCTCTCGCCGCCGACTAGTGGGAACTTTACAAAAGTTCCTTGAAGTTTTCTTTGCATATTACACCTATAAATTAAGCTCCTTGTAATATACAAAACTATCTTTTACTTTCAACAAATGAAAGTAAAAGATAGCTCGATAGCCTTGTGTAGTTTCATACTGTTAGCTTAATACTTGTCCGCGCGCATTATAGTCATGTGGCAGGTCAATTTCGCATGACGCATCTCGAAGCGCGTATTACGCGTTTAATAAAGAAGAAGAGAGAGTGGTAAGCCCTAAATCTGTGAGCGTCTGAAGGTGAGGATGCAGGTCGGCAATGTTGCGTTGTGCGAGCACGCTGTTTCTTGATTTATTATAAGTTTTCCTGGCATATTTCCTTCTTTTTCTTATTCGACTTCGCCGAGATAAACTTCGCGACCTTCGGTTATGTTTATCAAATCGGAAAAGGCGAAGACTGCCGCTACGCGTCCGCGTCCTTCTTTGATTGTTTTAACGATACCGGCAACTTCCAATTTTTTAAGAATATTAAGTGCTGTGCTTTTGTATTTCAATTCCGTTTTCTTCATAAATTCGGATGTATTCATTATCGGCTTGAAGAACAAAGCATCAAGGACGACTAGCGCATTGCTTGAACTTGTCAAATTGAGAACTTGCACTTTTGTCTTTTCGTAAAGTTTCAAAATACTTTCTGCCGTTTCCGTATTTATTTTCGCTTGTTCGATAACCGCTTCAAGGAAGAACCGTATCCAGCCTTGCCAGTCATTGTTTTGCGTTATTCCACGAAGTCTCACATAGTATTCGTCGCGATGTTCCTCAAAGTATTGCGAAAGATAGAAAACGGGTTTTTCAAGAATTTTCTTTTGATAGAGGAATAGCGGGATAAGGATACGTCCGAGGCGACCGTTGCCATCAAGGAAAGGATGGATAATCTCGAATTGGGCATGAAGAACGGCAAGCTGGATTAAAATATCTTGTTCGTCGCTATTGATATACTTTTCCCATTCGTCCAATGCGGGAAGGACTTTATCAGGCGAAGGCGGAACGTAGGACGCTTGCTCAATTGTCGCGCCGTATTTGCCAATGAAATTTTGAACTGAACGGAATTCGCCTCGCGCTTTATTTGCCCCGCGAACGCCCACCAAAAGGATCGCATGAAGCTCTTTCAACATATTGAGATGAATCACTGGCAATTTTTCAAAAAGCTCCTCGGCGCGAAAAAGAGTTTTGCGATAATTCATAATCTCGGCTATATCGCGGTCTTTTCCCTGCGAATAGGTTTCGCCTGCCTCAAACTTAAAAACATCGGAAAGCGAAGCTTGCGTTCCTTCTATACGGGACGATAAGACAGCTTCTTGTGTCGTTATCGGCGACAGCAAAATATGCGGATTCGGAATCGACTTCAATAGCCCATTGTAAAGAGAAACGGCAGCGTTTGCTTTGCCTATCGGTAAAGAGAGTTTTTCCCAGTCAAGATTAGTAGGAGGGAGTTTATGGGGCGTAAAAGGCTGCATATTTGACCTCATTCAATTAACACAACGAATTATACACTATAGAAAGTCGTTTTTATAGTAAATTATCAAGATGAGACTATGCAAACAGTTTTGTATAGTGTCGACACTATGCAACGGATTTTGTGTAGTCAACAACGTGTTCGGAGATTTCAAACAACAATCGTCGGAGAAAATTAAATCGTTGTCCTCATCTTTCTTCTATTGAATTGATAGGGGAAGGGCAAAAGTCGCCGATAAAGAATTGAGAACGAGCGTATTATGCGCGTTGCTAAAGGTAGTTACGCGTTTAATAAAGAAGAAGAGCGAGCGGTAAGCCCTAAATCGGTAAGCGTCTGAAGGTGAGGATGCAGGTCGGCAATGTTGCGCGTGATATGTGCATCTGTTCCCAAAGACAGACGTGCTCCTTCCTCAAGACATATACGGAAAAACTCAAGCTCAAATGGATTTTGGTGATGATTAATTTCGGCGGCAATCTTCCGTTGTGCGAGTAGGCGTGCAACGGAACGATAAAGATGGCGCGGCACTTCACGATGATACCATGGGAAATAACGAAAAGGATGAGCAAGAATTGAAATCGGGAATGTTGTTAAACGCTCCACATCACGGAACCACGCCTTTTCAAGTTCAGCATTCGAAGCCGTACGTGGATCAATTCCTTCAACTTCGTGAATGGCACCAATTAAATAATCCCATCCGTCTTGGTCTTCTTGCGCGAGGCAAAAGTTTCCGTTCGCAAATAGGTCAACCTCAAGCCCAAATTGGATACGTTTACCGTACTGAATACGTAGCGGCGCAATTAAGTCTCGGTACAGTTTCATTCGTCCACGAAGAGAAGTTTCCCAAATGCGTTCTACAAATGCGCGATCCGATTGCCAATAAAATTTGAGCGCATTCGATGGAAAGTAAAGTGCAAAGGCGTGCTCTGAAAAGCATTGTGTCTCAACGCCCCATGTTTGCGAAAGCTCAATGGCGGAACAAAGATCAATGCCACGCGAGCAATAGGCAAATTGCGTATGCGCGTGCCAATCCGTTAGCCCTTGTGGAAGTTTTGAAGTTTGCTGATGCTCATTCAGCCAAAAGACAAAAGGATCATCGCTTTCAGGAACTGAACAGATTTCGATAGGAATCGCTGAAAGCGCTGCAATCGTTTGCAAACGGTACATCGTTAGAGGGGAAAGATTGTGCGGTAACCCGATCGCGGAGGGAAGCTTCCCCAAGGAGAGGGAAGAGCATTTTATAGCTTTGTCGAGAAAAAAAGAAGCCTCAACTGCGGTGCAAGTTGTCCTTGAAAGATAAAGCGTGGTATTCATACAGGTATTATACTGTTGCCTCTCTTGAGATACAACGTCGATCGGCTTACGTCTAGTGTTTTACAATGGATACTGCTCTTATTTATAAAAGGGCGTTAAAAATTCCAGTGCTTTCATAGAACCTACTAACTTGGTGAGCCATGCTGAACGAAAGTCTTTGAAAAGGGCAGTGGGATTTTGTGCACATAGTTCTTGAAGAATCGCCTGTGTTACGTTCCATGGACGATAGGCAACGGGGTCTGTTACGTGTAAACGAATAGCGCCGTGCGTTGCCCCCTGAACAAATTCAAAGAAGCGAATGCCGGGCAGTGATCGTTCATTGAGAGCGGCACTTAAGTGTTCACTTTGAATCCAGTCCGCACATAAGACACGAAACGCCCATGCAGTGCCACGCATGACATCTAAGGACGGGAAGGCTTCCGCAAAAACTGTGGCGGGGTAAATACGCGCGGTTTCCCATGAGCGAATCGCCGGACTTGGCGGAATAAATTCGGGTGCATCAAGTGGACGTGAAAGCGTCGGGACGACGCCTTCCATTGGCGCAGGTATGTGGGGCAACTTCAACCATGCCGCGACTTCCGTGTGAGTCATACCATAGACGAGTGGCAGTGCACAGGGCGCAACAAATGAAAAATGCTCTGGCTCTGCCACGGGTCCATCCTGTTGCCCATGAAATGGAATAGGGCGATCGCAAACGACGCACCTTACGCCTTGTGCCGCACACGCTTCAAGCGTAAGTTTCAATGTGGCAAGATAGGTATAGCAACGAACCGCAATATCTTGTAAATCAACGACTAGTAAATCAAGCCCTTGTAACATCTCTGCGGTGGGTTGACGACAGTCTCCATAAAGTGAGTAGACAGGGATTTTCCAGAGCGGGTGAATTGTCGAGACTGTTTTTTCGCCTGCCGCTGCACTCCCAAAATAACCATGTTCGGGACCAAACAGTGCGACAAAGTGTGATCCGAAAATACGATGAAGCGCCTGTGCTGAACTTTCCCCAGTCGAGAGCAGTGCTGCTTGATGAGAGAGTAGACCGACCCGAAGGTTACGATCTGCGTGTTCGAGCCATACTTCAATTCCGACACGCACGTTAAATCTTTCTTCCAACAAGAATGAGTGTGGTTGGGATTGCGGAGACTTCATCAAAGGCTTCGCGCCAATCATCGCTCTCGTATGCTGGAGATGAGATACCTTGCGGTTCTTCGAGGCGTTCGATCCGTACACCTGCCTTGCGGAACCCATTAAACCACGCACTGACCGGCCATGCACGCGAAACAATGGCATCACCCGAACCATTAGGTTGTTCTCGAATATCATCAACGGGAGTAAAATAGTTGGGCAAGAATCGTCCCCAAACTTCCGATCCATCATCTTCATCTAGTGATACCCATTCGCCATTATAGACCGGATGTACCGTTGAGAGAATCCACCAACCACCCGGCTTTAAGCAATGTGTTATCCGTTGAATTTGCGCAAAGGGATCTGATAAAAACTCAAATGCGTGTGAAGAGGTAATAAGGTCAAAACTTTCGTCGGGAGCATCAAACGCTTCAATCGGGCAACATTGAAAATCAATCGCAAGCCCCTCTTGCATCGCATCCTTACGTGCATAGCAAAGTTGACCTTCTGAAACGTCAACGGCGACACACTGCACGCCACGGCGTGCAAGCCAACGGGAGTTTTGCCCTTCGCCACAGCCAAGCTCTAACGCCTTCATTCCTTTCGTTAGTGGCGGCAGAAGTTTCAACGTCGACTCGCCGGCAATCATCGGTCCATAGTGAAAATCTTGAACGTTAATACGTGTAATGGCACGATATTCACCTGAAATAGCATCCCAGTATTGGCGTTGCGCTTCGGCTTCCTGCATTATAAACGTCCCTTCAAATGGGCACGGCGATACGCATCCCATAAAATGATTGTCTTACCATCCGTGAGTTCGCCTGTATCAATCGCCGCATCAATTTCAGCCGAGGAGAGAATAACAGGAATAAGGTTCTCATCTGAATCAAGCTGAAGTTTTTGTGCATGAGGTTTGAGCTGTGCGTGAAAAAGCCAATGGATTTCATCGCAATACCCCGGCGCAGGAAGAGACTTGCCAAGTGGAGTGAGCTGTACGACATCATATCCACTCTCTTCGCGCGTTTCACGAAGAGCAGACTCCTCCGGCTTTTCTCCCACTTCCATACAGCCCGCAACACATTCAAGCAATGTTTGTTCGACCGCTTTACGATATTGACGAACAAACACAAATTGATCGGGGGCGAGCTCACATAGAATGCAGACCGCACCACGATGACGAAGCACTTCGCGCGTCGTCTTGCGCCCATCAGGCATCGTAATATCAAGAATGTCAACCGTCAGTGCACGTCCTTCAAAAATGCGGCGTGTCGAAAGCGTTTTTTCGGTCATATCACACATCGGAATTACTCCATATTTAATGCGTGTTCAATAAAATCGCTACGTTTACCGCCTAATTCAACACTTAGACGATAATACTTTTCGGCGAGTTGATGATCCTTATCCATCTCCGGTAATTTAAGAAGTAGAATTGCCATATTGAAATACGGTGCTGGAGCCTTGCTGTGCATCTTAATCGCTTGTTCTAAAACCTTCATTGCATCCATCGGATGATTATCGGAAAGATAAGCACCTGAAGCAATCATTTGCGTTTGAAGTCCAAGATTTCCTTTAGCGGAAACCATCGAAACTAATTCAAGTGCATCTTCAGCACGACCTTGAATCAAACGTAATTTTGCGAGGAGGACAAAGAATTCAGCTGTGTCGGGATAATCCACAAGATTCGTTGAAAGTCGTTTTTCTAACTGTTCAATACGTTTGACACGCCAAAGCTCTTCACACCATGTCACTTCTTTTTTGATTGCTTTAACTTTTTCGGCTTCCTCAATACGTTTTTTTTCACTTTCAGCCTTAAGCGATTTCACGCGTGCGGCTTCTTCACGCGCTTTGGCTTCTGCTTCTGCGGCAACTTGTTTCCGTTGTAGTTCCGCAACTTCCATTCTTTTCTGTTCTTCGGCTTGACGTGTTTTTTCCTTTGCTTCTTCCATGGCAACGGCTTTCTTCAACGTCTCAACACGCGCCAAAGCTTCCGAGAGATTTTGTTGGGCAAGCGTAGACTCGGCTTCCGTTGTACGGACAAGCGCTTCAGCAGATGCAACGGAAGTTTTAGCCTTGCTCAATGTTTCAACTGCCTTTTTGGCATCTTCTTTTGCCTGCGCTAATTTCTCTAAAGCGGCTTGATCTTCCGATGTGAGTGCAGGTAATAATGCGATGTTCTCGTCCGTGACATCTTTTTGTTTGACAGCTGATTGGGCGACCAACAGCGTTGCATCGGCACGCGTATTTTCACGCGCAGCAACGGTAAAAGCTTCACGTGCCGTACGTGCATTTGCTTTCGCTTTTTCAAATGCCTGATTAGAAGAAACCCATGCGAGTTGTAATTTATCCGCTTGAGCGCGCATCGTGACTAATTGAGTTGAAAACGTTGGAGCTTTGGGCGGTTCAAGCCGCTTGATGCTATTCGTCGCTTGTGCAACCAAAAGCGCTCTCTCTGCGGCAAGTTTGGCGGCTAATTCAGAGGTTTCGGTTACAGCCAATCGATTGTTCTGCACTTCTGCACGATGAAGTACAAGATCGTCTAACATGGAAATGCAATGGAATTTCGTCAGGCGTAATGCCGCAAATGCACTTCCTGACGTATCCTCTTCTTTTTCAATCGCTTCTAACTGTGTTTGCGCTTGACGGAAAAGGCGAATCGCCTCTTCCGTATCACCTTTATCAGTTGCAGCTTGCGCTTGAACAATCATATGGCGCGGTTCGCGTAAGACCGTCGCAACGTGTTCCGCCAGCTCAACATCTTTGTCTGGTCCCGAAAACCAACCGGCGTGTATTGAGGAAATACAGACGAACAGTACGAGTACGCAAAAGCTGAAATTTCTAAACATTACAAACTCCTTCTGACCGTTTTTGTGGTTCTACGTGTACCGTAATAATCGCCTCTTGCCCAAATTCTTCTTTGAGTAGAGATTCAACGTGCGAAGCAATCTCGTGAGATTCAAGTACTGTCATCTCCGCATCCACACGAAAATGGATCTCAATTACGGCAACGGTTCCGACCCTACGCGAACGCAAGTGATGCGGTTCCGTGACACCGGGAATGGTATGGACTAACTCCAGTACACGTGCAACCTCTTTAGGATCCATACTATGCTCCATCAGCTTATCCAGCGAATCGCGTACAATTCCCCATGCAATCCATAGAAGAATAAAACCGACCACCATTGCCGCTGCTGAATCTAATAAAACCCAACGTCCGCCTAATAATGCCGCACCTGCCACACCCAACGTCGTACCAATCGATGAAAACGCATCACTGCGATGATGCCACGCATTTGCCATCAGTGCATCATTATGCGTCTTACGGGCAATACGCACTGTAACACGATAGAGATATTCTTTGGTGACAATAGAAACAAGACCAGCCACAAGCGCAATATAAGAAGGAACGACCGGCCAAGTATCGCGCACAAACGCACGATAAATCGTTGTCCCTGCATCAAATGCAATGGCTAATCCCACGCCACAAAGAGCGACACCAATAATTACAGCGGCAAGCGTTTCGTATTTCCCATGCCCGTACGGATGATCACGATCTTCTGGACGACCAGCCATTCGCATTCCTGCAATAACCGCGAAATCTGTCGCGAAATCAGAAAACGAGTGCAACGCATCGGCAACCATTGCTGCGGAATGTCCAAAAATACCAACTAGAAGTTTTCCAGCGGTTAATATTACGTTGATAACAACCGAAAGCCATGTGACACGATTGGCTTCTTCTACACGACTCTCCACCTCATTTACAGAACAGTTCATAAGCACTCCTAGTTATTTGCGTAAGGATAGCAAAAACATCACTTTATCACTATCAAAATGAGCAGTAATGTGACGCTCTTTCTCTTTGATATACGTCCTCGGAAGAAAGGCGCCTCTGGAATTTTATTGGAGATAGTTAAGACTGAGCCGGCTTTGTCAATAATTGTTAATGAGGAGTGTTCAGCCATTGACCTCTCATTTTAACTTTGCTTAATAAATCCTTGTTAGATTCTATCGATATCAGAAGTCCTCTACGAAATGCGAAAAATAAAAAGATAAAAATACATACGAATCAGCCATCGCTAGGTGTGACTGATTCGTAGGTCATGTGGTGAATTTTGAAAAATCTTGATTAAAATGATGATGTAATGTATACGATTTTCTTTTTTTAGTATATCAGTATCCCTATGATTGCGCTGATGATGATCGCGATCAGCTTTATTATGATTGCGCTGATGATGATCGCGATGATGATCGCGATCAGCTGTATTATCATCGCGATGATGGCCGCGATGATGATCGCGATCTGCTGTATTACATATACGATTTTATCGATGATTTTTTTGATTTTGTGCTCTCTTTTTGAAAATAGTAT
>JAVVWU010000031.1:0-18346 GCA_036651955.1 Kiritimatiellia bacterium | reverse complement strand
CGCGAGGTCGGTCGTGCTATCGTGGCAAAGTGGCTGTGCGTGTTATGTTATAATTCGCCCATGAAACAGACGAAAGTCATCGCAGTAGCGAACCAAAAAGGCGGGGTCGGTAAAACGACAACTGTTGTTAATCTTGCGGCGGCACTTGCCGCAATGAAAAAAACGGTTTTAGTCATCGATCTTGATCCTCAAGCAAATGCCACGAGTGGACTTGGAATTACGCCAAGGGCAGGAACCAGTCTTTATGCGGCTCTCACCGGTCAGGCATTTATTGGTGATATTATTCAAGGTACGCCGATTGAGAATGTGAATTTAATTCCTTCGGAAATCGACCTTTCAGGTGCGGAAATCGAAATTGCACGGCACGAAAATCATTTGTGTGTCGTGCGTGATTTATTGCAACCGGTATTGACCGCCAATGTTTTCGATTATATTCTGATCGATTGTCCGCCTTCACTCGGTATTTTGATGACATCTTCACTTGCGGCGGCAAATGGTATCGTGGTGGCGATGCAATGTGAATATTACGCGATGGAGGGGCTCAAGGTCATTACGGAAGTCGTGCAACGGCTTCATGATAATGGCGTAAACGCGAATATTCACATTGAAGGTATTTTGATGACAATGTATGATTCGCGTACGAATTTGTCCGATGATGTGGTGCGTGAGGTGCGGAAGCATTTCGGGAAGCTTGTTTACAAGACAATCATTCCGCGCAACATTCGTATCAGTGAAGCGCCCTCTTTCGGTCAGCCTGTGGTGATTTATGACCCGAGCTCGAAGGGAGCGCAAGCCTATATCGCGCTCGCACACGAATTTGCACATCGCGTTCAGTAGTATTGCCCCTGCTTGGGGGAAAGAAGATTGCCGCCGAGGCGGTGGAGTTCGGGCGGAGTTCCGCCCACGTTTCACGAATGGAGTAGTTGAATCATGAGTACTTATTTCAAAGATTATCCTAATGAAGAAGGTTTTTTTGGACCTTATGGCGGAGCGTATGTACCGGAAAATCTCAAAGTTGAAATGAAGAAGATTGCCGATGCCTATTTCCGTATCAGCAAGTCTCACGATTTCATTACCGAGTTGCGTCAAATCCGCAAACATTTCCAAGGTCGTCCCACGCCTGTTTACTATTGCCGTAATCTGAGCGATGAATTTGGCGGACGGATTTATCTTAAGCGTGAGGATTTGAACCATTCAGGCGCACACAAGCTGAACCATTGTATGGGCGAGGTGATGCTCGCGAAGTATATGGGCAAGAAACGTGTGATTGCTGAAACGGGCGCAGGACAGCACGGTGTCGCGATGGCGACTGCGGCGGCATATTTCGGACTTCCCTGCGATATCTATATGGGCGAAGTTGACATCGCGAAACAGCACCCGAATGTGTTGCGTATGAAAATCCTCGGCGCCAATGTCGTTCCAGTGTCGCGCGGTCAGCGGACGCTCAAAGAGGCGGTAGACGCGGCGTTTGAGGCATATCTCAAAGAGCCGGAAGAAACACTCTATTGCATTGGATCGGTTGTCGGACCGCATCCGTTCCCCATGATGGTACGCGATTTCCAGAAGATTGTCGGCGAAGAAGCACGGGAACAGTTTTTGGAAATGACCGGCGAGTTGCCAGATGCTGTCACCGCTTGCGTTGGTGGCGGGTCTAACTCCATTGGCATTTTCTGCGGTTTTCTGGACGATCAAGAGGTCAAGCTTTACGGCGTAGAGCCTTTAGGACATGGCACTCATCCCGGCGAACATGCCGCTTCCATTACCTATGGCAAGCCGGGCATTCTGCATGGCTTCAATAGCTATACGCTTCAAAACGCCGACGGCACGCCAATGCCGGTGTATTCAGTCGCCTCCGGACTGGACTACCAAAGCGTCGGACCGGAACACGCCATGTTGCACGACATGGGACGCGTCAACTATGTGACGGCAGATGACAAAGAAACGCTCAAGGCATTCTTCAAACTTTCCCAAAAGGAAGGCATCATCCCTGCCATTGAAAGTGCACACGCAGTCGCCTATGCGATGCGCTATGCACAAGAGCATCCGCATGGTTCTATCCTCGTCAACCTTTCCGGGCGTGGCGATAAGGATATTGATTTCGTTTACGAAAAGTACGGTCTCGGAGAAAACCTCTGATTCCCGCTCATACACAGCACCTTCACCTCGTTCACGGGGAGCGAAAACAGGGGCGGCGATTATTCATCGCCCTTGTTTTGTTCTGTGCACTGATTCCGTTCAGTGTAAGAGGTGATGCAGTGCCGATGAAAGAATGGCGCGGGCTGATGCTGGACAGCTCACGCCATTTTATTCCGCTTGAAGAACTGACAGAAACGTATCTGCCGCTGATGGCGCAAGCGCAAATGAACGTCCTGCATCTTCACCTGACCGATGGCCCCGGATGGCGGTGGGAAAGTAAAGCTTATCCGCGTCTCACAACGGTAGGTGCATGGCGCGTCGATCAAACGGATCGTCCGTGGAATTGGTGCGCCACTGAATTTTGGACGCCTGCCGCAGCAGCGGCAGGGCTCAAGAAATATGGCGGCTTCTATTCCGCTCAAGCGTTGCAAACGCTTCAATCCAAAGCGCGTGCGCTGAACATTCAAGTCGTCCCCGAGCTTGATGTCCCCGGTCACTCCGCCGCACTGTTAATGGCGTATCCCGAATTTGCCTGCCCCACAAATCGCGATCCCAAACAGTGGTTTCTAGGGAAAGATGTCCTTTGTATCGGGAATCCAGACACGCTCAAAATGTTAGACAGCCTCATTGGTGAACTTTGTGTACTGTTCCCCGACGCGCCCATTCATATCGGGTGCGATGAAGTCCCGCGCGCCGCATGGGACGAATGCCCGCGCTGTTGCAATCCCGAGACACAAAAGCAATTCTACCGTGCGCTCATCGACTGCGTGCGCAAACGTGGACGTACCGTTCTCGCGTGGGACGATCTCCAGCACGTCGGGATTGACCTCTCCGCAGTCTCGCTCCTCTGCTGGCATGATGACGTCCGCCCGCGCCGCCAAGACATTGCGTGCCCCTACTCTTACTGTTACCTCGATCAAGCCGCTTCACGCAAAGCACTTCCCCGCTGGCAACCGCCACGTGAAGCGCGTGGGATTCAAGTGAACCTCTGGACCGAGGAAATGCCCACGCGCGACATTCGCACACAATGCGTGCAAGAAGGACTTGCCGCCCTTCGCTCGATTTTTCAAGCGTCCGCCGCGATGACGCCAACGCCTCCTAAAAAAGAAGCCTCCCATGATTGAAGCCACCGATGAACGTTTACAGAATTTGCTTGCCCAGCGCGGTATCGCCTCGCGTCGCGGAGCTGCCGAAATGATTGAAGCTGGGCGCGTCTGCGTCAATGATAAAATCATCACGATTCCGGGAACACGTATTCCGGCGACAGCGTCCATTACGATTGACGGGCGCACCATTCCTTGTACAGCAGAAGCGCGGCATACCTATCTTTACAACAAGCCCGCCGGTGAAATTTGTTCCACCGACGGGCAAGGCGGACGGACGGTATTAGAAGCTTTTCGCAAGCTTCATTTACGGCTCGTGCCTGTCGGACGGCTCGACAAAGAGAGCGAAGGATTATTGCTCATCTCGAATGATGGCGAACTGATCAATCTCCTCACACATCCGCGGTACAACCACAAAAAAGTTTACGACGTGGAAGTCAATATGATTCCGACGCCACAGCAACTCGCCATTTTGCGGAGTTCGCTCATTCTCGAAGGTTATCGCATTCGTCCTGTGCCGGTGACACAACTCGGACCGCACCAATTACGATTCGTCTTAAGCGAAGGACGTCATCGTCAGATTCGTTTGATGTGCGAAGAAGCGCAATTACGTGTAGAGCATTTGCGCCGCATTTCGCTTTCCAATCTCCAACTCGGCGATCTTGCTGTCGGCTGTTTCCGTGAGCTTTCGCTAGATGAGATTAAGCGCATTCTTTAATTGCACCGTGCAGCGCTGCATAAAAAGTCCTGCCAGACGGCGTACGTCAGGCAGGACTTTTTGAATCGATATGCACGTTAGACTAAATTCAACGGACCGTCTTTCAGTAATTGCCGGCAGAGTTGCCAACATTCATACTGCATCCGCGGCACATGGAAACATCCCTTGTAGAGATTGCCCTTCAAGTCGGTACAAACGCGTCCGTCTCGCGCAAGATAACCGTACCACTCTCCGCATTCGCGATCGGGGAAATGTGCGTACGTCCAATCATGCGCGAGCGTATGCATTCGTGCATATTTCTCATCGCCGGTAAGTTGATACGCTAATAGTGACGCGATGCACAGTTCATTGTGCGGCCACCAGAACTTCATATCCTGCCAATATTCGCTCACCGGACGATTGAACACATCGCGATAATAAAGAATACCACCGTACTCCTTATCCCAACCGCGTTCCCACGACCAGTCGAGCATCTCCAGCCCGATGCGGATATAGTCCGTACGCCCGCGCCGTTTGCCTTCGTTCATAATGAACCAAGACCCTTCAATCGCATGACCGGGATTCAACGTACGCGCATCAATATGATCCACGATTTCACCCGTTGGAGAAACCGATTCCATCACACAACGGATATCCGGTTTGAGATGAAACTTTACAATGTCCGCAATCGCCTGATCAATTCGCGCATCCGCCTCTTCATAGCCAATGCTTTCGCGCAACCTTTGGCACGTCACGATATTGATCATCGGATGTCCCAGCCCGCGCAACGGGCGCACGTCGGTAAACTTCGGAGGCGTATCCACATGATCGCCGTAGATTTTATACGTCTTAAGAGCAAGATCTGCATACTCCTGCGAACCGGTCAGACGCGCATACTCTCCACAGGCAATGCACATAAAACTCTCGGAAAACGCATAGCGACGTTTGCGAATCGGTTCTCCGCGGCGTGTCATATGGAAATACATTCGTCCATCGGTGCGGTCGTAACAGTACTTCTGTAAAAATTCAAGCGTCCCCTTTGCGGCACTCACCCATTCAGGACGTTTCTCTATATGATTGGCGAGGAATCCAAGCGTCCACGCGAAACGCCCTTGTTGCCAGACGCCTTTATCATCATCAATACGGTTGCCCTGACGGTCTACGCCCGTCATAATGCCGCCGTATTCCTTGTCTAACCCATGTTCCATCCAAAACGGCACGACATCACACAATAAACCGTCGTGATAAACAGACTCCAACTTTTGGAGACGATCCGTACTTAACATATGAAAGACTCCTTTCAAAAGCCCACAGGAGAGCCTCTCCTGTGAACAAATAGATACAAAAAAGCCCGTCAGAGACGGGCCTCATTCGTGAACCTTATTCTGCCAAAATCTTTGCGACTGTATCAGCGCAATCTTTCTTCTGTGCAGCCGTTAAACTCGTCAAAGGAAGGCGAACATCGCCCATGTCCAATCCGTGGATTGCCATCATCGCCTTGCCGCCCACGACGCCACCATACTTCACGAGCAAATCAACAATGCGACACACCTTATTCATCCCTGCATCAACAGCTTTCTGATCCGCCTGCTTGTACGCTTCCCAAATGCCGTAATAAAGCGGCGCAGCGTAGTTATAAGTCGAGCCGATGGCAGACTTGGCACCACACGCGAGTGCACCGGCGAACCATTCATCAATGCCCCACGTAATGTCATACTTACCACCGCATGCACGGAGGCAACGTTGGAACATATACAGATCGGCATAGTTGAACTTAATACCTGCCAACTGCGGAATCCGTCCATCCGCTTTAATCAAGAACTGTTCCATATCAAACGTCACACCTGACATCCCCGTGTGATAATAATAGAACGGCAAATTCGGCGCACCGACCAATACGGCATTGATATAGTCAATCAAGTTGTCAATGCTCCCCGGCTTAAAGAAGTTCGGCGGAACAATGCTCGTCGCATTCACGCCCACTTCCTGTGCATACGCCGCGAGTTCCTGTGCATCCACGAGCGACAATGCGCCCACGTGTGCAATGATGAAGAGTTTCCCTTTCGCCGCCGTCGCCCAGGCCTTCATCACAGCCTTACGCTCTGCAACGGAACAGCAAATGCCCTCTCCCGTTGTTCCACAAATGTAAGCGCCGATGACTTTCTGTTTCAACAGCACTTCCACTTGCTGAGGAATCAAATCAAGATTAACCTGACCATTACTTAAAAAGGGTGTGTGTGGTGCTGCAATTAAACCTTCAAGCTTCATAACTGAACTCCTTGTATGGGTAACATCGGCATGCCGACAGAATAAAGATAAGATGATTATGCCTCTTCCTGTCTTTTTTCGCAACGTTCAATTGCATTATAAGCCGTTCGAGATAGAAGAGAGGCAAACTGTATACGCATAGGCGCCCCTCTTACCGAAGCCCACAAAAAAAGATGTGCGAAGGAATCCCTTCACACATCTTCGTACCGCAGTGCGGTAACGGCTCTTACTTTACGAGGATCTTATCCTTGATAAGCTTGGAGACCGTGAACTTAACAGCCTTCTTAGCGGCGATCTTCATCGCTTTGCCAGTGGCCGGATTACGACCCATGCGAGCCTTGCGCTGAACAACCGTGAACTTGCCAAGGCCGGGAAGAGTGAAAGGACCCTTCTTGGTTTCTTTGGCGGTAAGAGCGATAAGTGCAGTATACATCTCATCAGCAGCGACCTTGGTGGTACCAGTGGTCTTGGCGAGAGCTTCGATCATCTCGGCTTTGGTCATAGGTTTGGTGTTCTTAGCCATGTAACTTACTCCTGAGTAACGCGTCTTACGGAACATCCGTTTTGACGTAACTCTATTATGATGCCTTTTAGTAAGGATTTGCAAGCTGAAAATGCACTGGTAGCAATGTTTTGAGGTCTAAAATCGGCAAAAAGGCATAAAAGAGTGGCGTTGGACGTCTTAAGGACGCTCCCTTGCGCCTCTCATTGGCAGTTAAGCTTAGAAGAAGCAAGCACACGATGAAGGAAATCATCCCACTGTTGCCAGATGCGCGCCGGAGCATACATGGTGCGAACGGTACGTGCGGCGGCAGTGCCGAGACGTTCGCGTAAAGTCGCGTCACGAACCAGACGTTCCAGTTGCGCTGCGAAAGATTCAGCGCTCGATGCCGCAAGCAATCCATTGGCTTCATGTACCATCAATTCATTCACGCCGGGAGAACTTTGAAAGCCGACGCAAGGAAGCCCACACCACATCGCCTCGACAAGCGCAAGTCCAAAGCCTTCTGTAAGCGATGGGAAGGCACAAATACTGGCGTGAAGAAGAACGTTGCGCGGCGTTTGCGCAATCCCAAAAAGGCGAACACGCGAACTGATTCCGCGTGCTGCAATTCTTTCACGCAGCCGATTCTCCCATTCCCGTGTACCCGAACCATAAAGGCAGAGTTCCCATTCTTCACGTTCTTTAAGAAGCGCAAAGGCATCAATCAGATCCAACTGGTTTTTATCTTTTGTAAAGTACGCGACATAAACAATCGTTCGATCACGCGCCGAAGGCGGCGGAAGAAACTCATCGACAGGAAAAGAAATCGCATTCCCGATCGCAGTGACAGGCGCCTTACAAATCTCCGAAAGAAAGGTACGATGCGAAGGAAGCAAGACTTGAATGGCATCAACATTCTGCAACGCTCGACGCAAACGCGTGACGCGTTGATATTTATTCTTGGCAAAACAAACGGGTGGGTAAACGTGAAACATTTGCACCAGTGGCATCGGAAGTTTTCCGCAATAGGTCAACTCAACACACTCATTGGTACCGGCAGAAACCACGAGATCGGGCGCAATCTCTGCCAGACACGTACGAAGGCGTTGCGATGTCTCACGCATCAGATCTATCCACGGAAATACACGGCGAAGAATACGTTCGCCAATCACGGAACGCAGCAGCAATTTATTGAGACTTCCCGCCGCTGAACGGATGCGGCTCATACGAATATGGTGACAGGACACCGCCGGGTCAAACGTGACCGACAGCGGAACGGAAGAGCGTTGTTGAACGATAATATGAACCTGATAGCCATAGGTCACCATCGCATTGGCGAATGCACATACGGCGCGATCTGCACCACGCCCTGTCGTCAAAAAATCTTTATAAATCGCGATTGTTGTCGACATACTTTTCTTGGCTCCGCAGAAGTCGCGCAAGTTGTGCCCGCATCAGTAGCGACGCGCCCTCTTCGGCAAACTTGAGTTGCTGGCTGAGCTGGAGTGTATCTCCGCCCAGCTGTGTCAAAACGGTTACACGACTTGTCAAATTCGAAATAGCAGAATCATTGCGCAACGTTGTTGAATAATCGGAGAGCGCACGGCGTTCTTGCTCAATCGAATCCAACGTCTCTTTGTAATTCGCCGTGAGTGCCGTTTGAATCGCAGAACTCCATTTCACCGAACGGTCAGAGGCAATGATTTCACGCGCACGCGCTTTTACCGCGTCCAACGAAACAGACGTCGCACCATTCGTTGAACTACTTTTCATATCGCTATGGATGGTACGATACAAGTCAACGACCTGCGCAGAGATTTCCTCAAATCGCGCAACGGCAGCAGGCGAAACATCGCGTTTCACCGAACATAATACCGGCTTACATTCCGGTGCTTTAGTCAACCATTCTGCGATGGGCGAAGTTGCCTCTCTTGCCGCAACATCTTTCCCCGCAATGGCAGATGCCGAACGTTCCGTAGAGGTGACCGTCGCACATCCTCCCAAGAGGATGCCGAGGCACGCACACAAGCTATAAATAAATTGTTGTTTCATGAGAAAGCCTTCCTCTAAATCCATACAGCATACGTTAATGCGTCCCCATGCACAATCAAAGAGTCCGTCTTATGCGTCCTGTCGACACAGGAAAGCATAAGACGATGCCTTAGGCAAGCGTTTTGTAAGCAGTCTCCAACAATAAAGCAGATGCTTTTAACTGTTGCTTTTCAGTCTCATCTAACGGCAACTCAATCACGCCGGTAACGCCTTTACGGCAAACGATTGCCGGCAGACCAATGCAAACGCCCTGCAATCCATACTGTCCCATCACAAGGCTGGAAACGGGCAAGAGCGAATGTTCATCGCGCACCAGCGCTTCAGCAATGCGCCGAACCACCATAGCAATCGCATAGTACGTCGCACCTTTCCGTTTAATGATTTCGTAAGCGGCGTTTTTCACCTCTTCATACAAGCTTTGCTGATTGGGCAACTTTCCACATCCCGTTTGACGGCAATAGACTTCCATCGGCAACCCGCAAACACGCGCACAGGACCACGCCGCCAACTCGCTGTCACCATGTTCGCCAATGATAAAGGCATGGACGTTGCGGCTATCGACGCCGAGACGCGCACCCACCAACCATTTCAACCTTGCCGTATCAAGCACCGTACCACTGCCAATTACGCGTTCATGCGGGAAGCCGCTTAAACGAAGTGTTAACGTCGTCAAGACATCAATCGGGTTTGTCACGACCAACAGTACACATTCACGATTGACCTTCACAATCTCCGGAATAATCATTCCGAAGATCTTTGCATTTTTCGTGATTAAGTCCATCCGCGTTTCGCCGGGACCTTGATTTGCGCCTGCGGCAATAATGACAAGGTAGGCATCATCCAAATCTTTGTAATCTCCTGCATAGACCGCAACCGGTTTTGTGAAAGGCACGCCTTGACCGATATCCAACGCTTCTCCTTCTGCACGTTGATGATTCGCATCCAAGAGTACAATCTCACTGAAAAGCCCACTTTGCATCAACGTATAAGCGACCGTTGCCCCGACCGCGCCACATCCAATGATTCCACACTTTTGAAAATTCATACCGCCCTCCTTACGTTCGCCTACACTCCTTATTCACTCACACCGCCGCTTGCGCAATCGCCAGCATCGTTGTGAGCTGTGCCTGTGTCCGTGCTTCCGCAAGAAGCCGTAACACCGGTTCAGTATTGGACGCTCGGACACTCATCCAGCCATTCGCCCAATCCAATCGCACGCCATCAAAATCTGCGCGCGATTCTGGTGCGCCAAGTTGCGCGACCAGCGCCTGCTCCACACGGGCAATCGCCGCTTCGCGATCAGTCACACCCGTTCGATTGATTTCTCCTGAATTAACATAACGAGAACGTACCGGATCCAACTGTTCGGCAAAGCTCTCCCCTCTACGTTTAGCCTCTGCCACAACGCCCAATACCACGAGCGCAGCCCATTCGCCACTGTCGCAAAAATGAAAGTCACGGAAGTAATAATGTCCGGCAAGCTCTCCGCCACACAATGCGCCATATTGACGCAACGCAATCTTGGCATAGGCGTGACCGACTTTCCCCATGTACGTCTTAAATCCCTCTTCGTGCAAACGTTCAATCACGCCACGCGACGTACGAATATCATGAATCACTGTAATCGGACGCGGTTCGGAAGGGACGGAAAGCCGTTCCGCAATCAAGGGGATTAAATAATCGGGTTGGATAAAGCACCCCGTATGATCGACAAACATCACGCGATCAGCATCTCCGTCAAAGATAACGCCAACATCCAGATGATTCGACTTTACACACGCAATGAGTTGCGCACAATTAGCGACTTCCAGCGGGTTCGGCGCATGGTGCGGGAACGTACCATCGGGAACATCATTCAAGTAAATGGCCTGTTCACCAAAGAGCGCTTTTGCGACCAGTGCACCCATACCATCGGAACAGTCCACCGCAAAGCGAAGCGACGAAAGATCGGGCTTATGCTTCAGTAACCAAGCGCAATACTCCTCAAGGAAATGAACGGTACGTACCGTTCCAATCTGCTCGGCTTTCGGAGGCAATGTCCCCGCTGCCAACCACGCCTCAACCGTTTTAAGTCCGGCATCGTAGCCTACCGGCAGCGCCTCTGTCTTAGAAACTTTAAGTCCATTATAATGCGCCGGATTATGAGAGGCGGTGATTTGAACCGACCCCTCATACTGTTTCTCGGCAGTAAAGAAATAGACCATCGGCGTTGTCGCGAGCCCCATATCATCAACATCGGCTCCAGCTTCGGTTAATCCGCGCAACAGAGCTTCGCAAACTACCGGCGACGACAGGCGCGCATCACGCCCTACCAAAAACTTTTTTGCAGTTAATAGTTGGGGAAGGCAACGCCCCACGCGATAGACAAGGTCAAGCGTTAAATCAGAACCAAAGACGCCGCGAATATCGTACGACTTAAATGCAGACATCGTGAAGCCCTTTCGTTTCGTCAGGACACACCGCCGCCGGCATTCTCGTCGCCGACGGAGTTATCAGTGAATTACCAAACGCGACACAGCAAGCCTTTGAGATAGAGACCTTCGGGGAATGTGAGCGTTTCCACATGGTCGGGCGCCTGACGCAGTTCGTGAAGAATTTGGACTTCACGTTTAGCATCATGCGCCGCCTCGGCGACGACGGTGCGGAACATCTTGGCTTCAATCGCGCCCGAGCAGGAAAATGTTGCAAGAATGCCACCTTTGCGCACCAACTTGATCCCGAGCAAGTTCACATCTTTGTATCCACGTAACGCCTTCATCGTTTGAACGCGTGTCTCGGCAAATTTCGGCGGATCCAAGACGACGAGATCAAAGCTTCGTGCACAATCGCGGAAAGCACGCAATTCCTGAAAGACGTTTTCTTGAATAAATTCACTGCGCGTATCATCGGCAGAGACATTCAACGCCGTGTTGACCTTGGCTTGCTCCAATGCCGTAGCAGAAAGGTCAATATGCGTCACGGACGCCGCACCAGCGACAAGCGACGCAATACCAAAACCGCCCGTATAAGAAAACGCATTGAGAACCGAAGCGCCTTTAGCGTACGATGCGACTAAACGACGATTTTCACGTTGATCAAGATAGAATCCTGTCTTGTGACCTTCGCGCACATTGACCTCAAAGCGCACCTCGCCTTCATGAATGATTAAATGCTCCGGCGGTTCTACGCCTGCCAATAATCCATTTGAAGGCTCCAAACCTTCGCGCTTACGTCCCTCGCCATCGCTCCGCTCGTAGAATGAGGAACAGCCGGTCATCGACAGTAGCAATTCAGCCATTTGCGCCTTGTACTTCTCTGCGCCGGCAGTCGCAAACTGTCCCACAAGAACGTCTCCATAACGGTCAATCGTAACGCCCGGCAAACCGTCTGCCTCGGCATTCACAAGCCGAAGGGCATCGGTTGAAAAGCGTTCCATAAAATCGGCACGCACCAACAGTGCGCGTTCGAGGCGAGCCTTAAAGAACGCTTCATCGACCGTTTCACCTTCATTAAAAGTCCACATACGTACACGGATTTGAGAATCGGGAGAGTACGCACCTAACCCCAAAGGCTTCCCTTCTGCAGAAGTAACCATCACCGTTTCACCACGTGTCGGCTCCGTCGAGACAGAGGCAATCGCACCAGAGAAAATCCACGGGTGCCGTTGAAGCGTCGAATAATCACGCTTGGGATTTAGCTTTACAATTTTCATACCTATCTACCTTTCATCCGCCGCTGCGGATTGTCGCGAATGTTACAGAGACTTCTGCTCCACGGCATCATCGAGCGCCAATGCCGTTTCCTGCGCTGCAAACAAGGCGTTGCATCCCTGCTTGGCAAGCGCGCGAAGCGTATCCAGTTGCGCATCATCAAACGGTTCGTGTTCTGCCGTCCCTTGAATTTCCACAAATCGTCCATCGGAAGTCATAATGACATTCATATCGACATCTGCCGAAGCGTCATGCTCATAGTCCAAATCCAACGTCGGAACTCCGGCGCAAAGTCCCACACTGATTGCCGCGACACGACGAATGATCGGATCTTCTTTAATCCGTCCCTCGGACAACAGTTTACGAACAGCATCGACTAATGCCACCATACCGCCCGTGATCGACGCGCAGCGCGTACCGCCATCAGCTTGCAAAACATCGCAATCAATCGTAATCGTATTCTCGCCCAATTTAGCCGTATCGATTGACGCACGAAGAGCGCGCCCGATCAGGCGACCGATTTCCACGCCACGCCCATCTTGTTTCAATTTCTTAATCTCGCGATCTTTACGCGGCACCGTTGAGGACGGCAACATTGAGTATTCCGCTGTAATCCAACCGCGACCTGTATCGCGCAGAAAGGAAGGCACTTTGGCTTCAATACTCGCCGTACACAGCACCCACGTGTTGCCCTGTTTGATGAGAACCGAACCGGCGGAATGGTGAGTGAAATGACGAATGATTTCGACTGTACGCATAAGGACTCCTTCGTTTCTTGCAGTATACCACAGCCGTTCTATCTGCTAGACTTATCGTCAATGGAAAGTGAGAAAGAACAGATGACTACACACACTCCGATCGCTGGACTTCTCTGGTTAGGGTCCGCAGGTGCCGCACTTATTCTTGGCGGCTTCATCGCGCTGCTCGCCGCCAACTGGGTTTGCATCCCTTTTCCGGCACAAGTCGCACTCGCACTTCTACCTTTATGCCTCTCATGGGGCGGATATGCACGCTTTATCAGAAATAAGCCGCCGTGCCTCGCCATTGAAGAAGTCTTAGGTGTCGTATGGACGGGAAGCCTTCTTTGTGCCGTCGCCCTTCTTGCACGGATTCTTCAACTTTCCTCCTCCTCGTTTCTGTTCTGTATCACCATGGCAGGACTTCTTCTGCCCGTGATTGTTGCCCTTCGCTCCATGGCGGCAGAGATTTGCGTGACCGGATTCCTCATCGCGGCAGGAGTCACGTTTGACACCGTTTCAGTCGAAAGGAGTTGCGGTACTTTCGTTTCCAACTTCATCCCGCTCATTTTCCCGCTTCTAGCGATCGGGATAGCGGTTGCAAAGGCGCGTTCACTCGCGAAAGAAAACAGCTTTGCCGCAACGTTTCGTGTCACTGAATCTGCGATCCTCGTGATTGCTGCATTCTTTGGATTTATCGCTTGTTGGACGCGCCTCCTCCAGTCCTTTTATTCAGACACTTCATCGTTTGTATTGGCGTTTAGCAGTAGCAGTATCGGATTGGGAATTTTAATAACGCTGGCGCTTCTCGATCGCAAGAAGAAATCGCATCCTTTCGCTATCGTTGGCATGCTGGCACTGTGCGCTGTCGCGTTCGCCGGATTCCATACAACAACCACCACACTCTATACAACACTCTATACAACAACCTCCATCCATACGCCCACATTATTGACCTTCGGAATGATTGCATTCCTCGGCGTTCTCGCCGTTGCGAAAGTAGCACTGCACGATGAAGGGCTCTTTCTCCCCGTGGTGGTCGTGGTCGCATTCGCCGGTTTTTTCTCAATGCTTGTCTATGCCGGACTGTTAATGGGATGTGCCGCCTTTGTTCTTGTTATGGCGCTCCGCAGAGGGTCAAAATTCTTGGCGAATATGGGGCTCATTTTTCTTTTAATCGTCAGCTGGATTACCTTCCTCTGTTACGATGCCAATCTCTCGCTCCTTGGGCTTCTCTTTGTCTTGAGTGGCGGCACGCTCGTCGGGCTCAACATCCTACTGTCAAAAACTACAAAAGGAAATTACCATGTTTAAGCGACTTATTATCATTCTCGGTATTTTCGCGCAGTTCGCGGTGCCAACATGGCTCATCGCGAAACAACAGCTCATCTTGCGACACGGCGAAGAAGTCGATGTAAAGGTGAACGTTTACGATCCGCGCGATTTCCTTGCCGGACATTACGTTCAACTATCGCCGAGCGGTGATATTCCTGCCGCACTTGAAAACGTTCCCACAGACTATCTGCGTTACTACTGTGACCAACGCTATGCGAAGGGAATTGAAGAGCTCGTCCGTAAGCAAAACCAAAAAGCCGTACTGTCAGTACGCGTGTGGCAAGGGCAAGCGCTCGCCTCGAACCTTCTCATTGGAGGAATCCCCGCTTTCGCCGCCGTCCGCAAAGGACGTCTGCCTGACGAAGCGCGCCCCATTCAGATGGCGTATAACTATTGCACCCTCTCTTATACAATGGCGCTATGGGGAAAGAAAGAGTGGAAAGCGGAGTTGACGCGTTTACGTGATACCGGATTCACGCACGTTCTCGTCAATGCCGGCATGGAAGAAGTGTGGTACGACTTCCTGACAAAGATTGGCTATGCTTCGCCCGAAAAGTTTATCCCGCACCCCGCATGGCGTGCATGGTGGCTCATGGGAAATCTTGAAGGAACAGGCGGTCCTCTCTCTGTAAAAGAACGTCAGGCGCAAGCGGATCTCGGACGTTTCATTGTTGACTTCTGCCTCAAGAATGGCATGACGCCCGTGCTTCCCTCTTTCACCGGAATGATGCCGAGCGATTTCGCGGAAGTGAAACCGCAAGGACGGTGGGCAGGCGGTTATCAGCGCCCGGGACAGTTCCCGCCCACGCATCCGAACTTCAATAACTTAGCCAAGAGCTACTACGAATGCCTTTTCTCGGTTTATGACCTTTCTCCCGCACGCAATCAACGTGGCACCCTTGCGTTCGCCGGCGATCTTTTCCACGAAGGCGGTTCTGCGGCAGGGCTTGATGTCACCGCGTGTACCAAAGCCGTTCAAGCCGCACAACAAGCGGCTTTCCCCAAAGCCGTTTGGTTTGTTCAAGCGTGGGGTGGCAATCCTACCGCGCAAATGCTCGCAGGGCTTGACAGCAAGACCACGTGCATTGAATGGCTTGATAAGAACTTCTCGGACAAGCCGCTTTCACCGCCCGATTACAAAGGAATCCCGTGGATTTGGTGTGAAGTTTCCAACTTCGGCGACAATCCCAATCTCTACGGCGGCCCCGGACGAATTGAACACGCGAAAACCGTCATTGACGCAAAGACCAATCATTGCAACGGTTGGGGAATGCTTAGCGAGGGTATTCAACAAAATCCCTTCTTTTATGAAACGCTCTTGCACCGCTTAGGCGAAGGGAAAAAGCCTCGCGACTTTGGAAAGGCAATGGAGCCGCTGCTCAAGTCCGTCTACCTTCCTTTGCGCGAACAAGAAGGATGCACCGAAGGCATTCTCTGTGCGCGTCCGCGCCAAGGCGTCGTCAAAACCTCGACATGGTCCTCGGGAAATGACTACTACGACAAAAACCTCGTCCGTCAATCCGCCGAAATCCTCCTAGGAGAACTCCGCACCAATCCGGCACTGCTCAACGATTGCCAATGGCGTGATTTCACCTGCGATGTCTTGCGGCAAGTCCTCTGTGACCGTTTCACGCAGACCAAGAATGTTGCCATCTTCGACCTTATGGATAAGCTCTTGCTAAATTCTGAAAAGATGAGCTTGTACCGTTTCTATACGATGGCGAATTCGATGGCAGACTATCGTAAATATTTGCGGCTCATCACCACATGGGCGACGACGATTACCGAACTCAACGACTACTCTCATCGCCAATTAGGCGGTCTGATGGTGCCCTACTATAAACAACGGTGGGTTCTCTTTCAGGCAGGAAAGAATCAGAATGAAATTTCCGCCTTTGAATGTGCATGGGCAGAGAACGCTCCGATACCGCCAAAACCGAAATTGCTCAGCGTCAAAGAGTTCATCACGCTTGGCGAGCAAATTATGGCGCAATAGCTCTTCTCATATCGCAAAGAGACCTTCCTCGCCGAGGAAGGTCTCTTTTATTAAGCTCAGTCTTAGCTCACAAAAGCTCGGCGTCGGCACACGCAAGCCGATCTTGAATCACCGCGGCAAGCGCAATCACCGCCGTATCGGTACGCAACGGACGCGCCCCCAAAGTCAGCGGATAAAATCCGTGCGCCAAGAACGCCGCATTTTCAGATTCCGTCCATCCGCCATCTGGTCCTACCGCAATCAGCACAGGACCTTTCTGCGAAGAAAATGAAACGCGTTCGGACGCTGGATTTGCAATCAATCGCAACCCTACATCGGCAGGAAGCCGTTCCCAGAGCTCTCCGAATCGCGGCACAATCGACACCTGCGGCACACGCGTTGTTTTTCCCTGCATCAGCCCATCAATCAAGACGGGGCGATACTCTTCCGGACGAAGCAAGTGCATCGAGAAATAACTCTTCTCAACTTTCTGCGCGCCGATTAAGAAAATATTGCGAACGCCCATGGCTGCCGTTTGAAAAAGAATCCGTTTCAACGAACGTGGACGCGGAAGTGCCAATACTAAATCGAACCAAGGCGCAAGCGGCGTTTCCTCACAATGAACAGAAAACGTCACCGCCTCAGCCGTCACCGCTAAAACAGTCCCCTGCCCGATCGCGCCCTCTAAAATACCGACTTGAAAAACCGTTCCCGGCGCAGCGTGAAGAAAGACGCGCAAATGTTCGGCACGATGCCCCGTTAAAACACAACGGTCATCCACCAGTTCAGACGGTTCAATAAGAATGAGATTCACTCGCAACTCGACAGATCGCTACCGAGTTGAGCGAGATCAATCGTCCCTGTAAACACTTCACAAACAGGACCGGCAAGCGTCAGACCCGTGCAATGATTGGAGCGCCAATCAGAATCCACCGAAAGGATAAATCCGCCACTGGTGCGCACCGTCATCGGAAGCGTCCCCGAATGCGCCTCTACAGCAGCAATTGCCGCCGCGACAGCACCGGTACCACACGCCCCCGATTCCGCCTCGACACCGCGTTCATACGTCCGAATGCTCATACGATTAGAGGCACGCGGAGTGACAAAATCAACGTTTACACCTTCTGGCGCAAAGGTCGGATGAAGCCGAATGGCACGCCCTAACGTCGCCACATCCACTTTTTCCGGCGTTTCTGTCCGAATGATAAAATGAGGAACACCGGAATTGAGATAATCGCCTTCAATCGCCTGTCCATTGACATGCACCACCATGCCATAAGAACGCGCCGTCGGTTCTGGCATCCACACCTTTACATTGCACGCATCTAAAATTTCGGCGTCTAAAAGTCCACAAGACGTTTCCATTGTCATCGATTTCCCCGCCGCGCCAATTTTGTGGGCGAACCATGCCGCGCACCGAGACCCATTGCCGCACATATCGACTTCAGTACCATCAGGATTCAGAAAGCGCATACGGAAATCTGCTCGTTCCGACTTTTGAATAAGGATAATCCCTTCACATCCAATCCCCGTACGGCGCGCCGCAAGCAACGACATCACGACATAATCCTGCCATGGAATCGTCCCTTGCCGATCATCCAGCATAATAAAATCGTTCGCCGCGCCATGCATCTTTGTGAACTGCAACACCATAATCATCTCCTCTAGTCAAAAGTGACAACAGTATAGCAGATGAACGGATTCTTGATGACAGCTCATCTGCCACCGCCGCTGATCCATTCGCCGACCTCAGTTTCTCACACTCAGCGAGGCAGGAGACGAAGTCTGAATCTTGCAGCCACTCACAATTCAAATAGACGTTTCAATCTCAATGACACTTATGCAGAATTAGAAGCGAATAATAGCGCTT
>JAVVWU010000030.1:0-18797 GCA_036651955.1 Kiritimatiellia bacterium | reverse complement strand
ATGTGGACTTATGCGGAATTGAGCGAAGTAGGTGTGAGGCGGTTTAGCAATAAGAGGTACGCTATACTTTTCTTGTCGAGTGAATCTTTTGCGTTCTGTCTTCGTGCGCGACAGTCGCACGGCGGCAGTGTCTGTCGTTACCAAGATACAGGGTGGGTGAGTGGACGCGGCTTTCAACACGGCATGATTTTTTTTGGTATCTTAATAATTTGTTTTATTTGTTCATCTCTTAGGGAGGTTCCATGAAGGAAATCGGCGTTGGAATCATTGGTTTTGGCACGGTGGGTGCTGGCGTTGCGAATGGGTTGCTGAATGAAGCGGCTCTAATTGCGCGGCGGTGTGGTGTCTCAATCGTGTTAAAGGGGATTGCCGATCTTGATATTGAGACGGATAGAGGGGTGGTTATTCCTCGAGAATTATTGTCTACTGATGCGATGGCATTGGCACGTGATCCGAATGTCCCGTTGATTGTCGAATTGATTGGTGGTACGGGAATTGCGTATCAAGTCATTAAGACGGCGTTGGAATGCGGCAAGTCGGTGGTCACGGCGAATAAGAAATTGCTTGCTGAAAAGGGCGATGAACTGTTTGCGTTGGCGATTGAAAAAGGTGCCGATCTTTATTTTGGCGCGAGTGTCGGCGGTGGAATTCCGATTGTCCGTTCGCTTCGTGATGGTTTGGTGGCGAATGAGATTGAAGCGATTTACGGTATTTTGAATGGAACGTGTAATTACATTCTCACGCGGATGACGCGAGAAGGTTCAGATTTTGATGCGGTATTGGCAGATGCACAGCGGTTGGGATACGCGGAAGCGAATCCGTCGTTGGACATTGATGGATTTGATACGGCGCATAAGATTTCCATTTTGGCTTCGTTGGCGTATGGCGTCAGTGTGCCATTGAGTGAGGTTACGGTGCAGGGCATTCGCGGATTGAATCCGGTAGATGTGCGCTATGCCGATGAATTAGGCTACGTGATTAAGCTCATCGCGACGTGTAAGGAGCATCAGGGGAATTTAGAGGTGCGTGTGAATCCAACGCTTGTCCCCAAGGATCATATGCTGGCGTCGGTTTCAGATGTTTTCAATGCGGTGATGGTGTCGGGGTCGTTGACAGGTGACACGCTTTATTATGGTAAAGGCGCAGGACGTGCGGCAACGGCTTCGACGGTGATTAGTGATGTGGTTTCGGTGGCGCGCCATTTGGCGATTGGAAATCCGCGTGTGTGCGAGGCTCGGCTTCCGATTGAGAAGTCGGAGTATAATTTATTGAAGCCAGAAGCGTGCGTCAGTCGTTTTTATCTTCGCTTGATGGTGCGTGAGGCTTGCGGTATGGTCGGGCAGTTCGCAACGATTCTCGGCGAACATGGCGTGAGTATTTTCGCCGCGAGCCAACATGAACCGACGGAGGCTCAACGGGACGCGGGCTATGTCCCCGTGGTGATTCTGACGCAACCGGCACGTACGGGCGATTTATTGGATGCGCTACAGAAAATCACAGATGCCGGTATCGTACAATCGATGCCTTTTTACCTCTGTATGTTGTAACTGATTCTCAAGGAGAAATGATGAAAGTCTGTAAGTTTGGTGGTTCTTCTGTCGCGGATGACGTTCAAGTTAAGAAGATTTGTGACATTGTGACATCCGATCCAGAGCGTCGCATTGTTGTTGTTTCCGCGCCGGGTAAACGCAATAAAGCGGATACCAAAGTAACGGATATGCTCATTGAATGTGCCGGAAGATGTTTGGCAGGGAAAGATCCGCACGAGGTTTTAGAGGCGATTATTGAGCGTTATGCAATTATCCAACGCGGACTTGCGTTGGAAGAGACTGTACTGGATGAGATCCGTGCAGATTTGAATCAACGGCTTGCATTGGATCTGTCGAATCCGGCGCGATTTATGGATACAATGAAGGCGGCGGGAGAAGATAATTCCGCGCGTATCGTTGCGGCGGCATTTCGTGCACGCGGAGTTCGAGCCGAGTACGTTAATCCCGGTAAGGCTGGACTGCTGATGACCGAAGATTTTGGTAACGCAATGTTGTTGCCTGAGTCGTATGTGAATCTTGAAAAGTCGCTTTGCGATCGTGATTACTTGATTATTTTCCCCGGATTCTTTGGGTTGACCAAGGCGGGCGATGTGGCAACGTTCCCACGCGGTGGGTCGGATATTACGGGCTCTATTCTGGCGGCGGCGGTGAAAGCCGATGTTTACGAGAATTTCACCGATGTGGATGCCGTTTACCCTGTGGATCCGCGATTGGTTCCTGAGGTCAGTATCGGGATTTCGGAAATGACGTACCGTGAAATGCGGGAATTGTCGTATGCTGGCTTTGGTGTTTTTCAAGATGAAGCCATTATTCCGGCGGTGAAGGCGGCAATTCCAATTAACATTCGCAATACTAATCGTCCAGAAGCACCGGGCACGATGATTGTTCACCATCGCCGTGCGCGCCAAGGCTCGGTCGTTGGGATTGCTTCTTCAACTGGTTTTTGTACGCTTTATATTGACAAGTATATGATGAACCGCGAAGTCGGTTTTGGTCGTAAGTTGCTTCAAATTCTTGAAGAGGAACGCATTTCTTACGAGCATATGCCGTCCGGTATTGATAACGTGTCGGTGGTGTTTCGTGAAGAAGGGTTCACGCCTGAAGTCGAAGGACGTGTGCGCGATCATATCTTACGCGACCTCCAGCCGGATAACATTCAGATTGAACGCGGCACGGCACTGATTATGATTGTGGGTGAAGGGCTTTATTATACGCCCGGCATGGCGGCGCACGCGACGCTCGCACTGTTCCGTGAAGGTATCTCGATTGATATGATGAATCAAGGTTCCTCGGAAATCTCTATGATGTTTGGTGTGCAGAGTTCGCATCGTGAAGCGGCGGTTCGCGCACTTTATCACGCCTTTTTCAAGGACTAATAATTCCCCCATACAAAAGGCTTCACCTCTATCAGGTGAAGCCTTTTGTGTTTTGAACTTTTGTCTTTTTGTGGTAACGTTATTAGTAGTGAGAGTTTGGGAGATTGTGAAAATGACAAATCGACGAACGTTTCTTAAAACGGCAGGATGTGGATTAAGTTTGGCAATGGCAGGCGGTGTGATGCCCTCTGTTTTTGCGCAGGCGGCACATGCCAAAATGAATATTCTTTTTATTATGACCGATGATCATGCGGCACATGCAATTAGTGCGTATGGGTCGCGGATCAACAAAACGCCGCAGATTGATCGTCTTGCGCAGGAAGGTGTACGGTGCGATCGGACGTTTGTGACGAATTCGATTTGTACGCCTTCGCGAGCCGGTATTCTTACCGGAATGTACAGCTGTCAAAATGGTGTGCCAGTCTTTAATGACCTTTCACCCAAAATCAAAACCGTTGGCGGCTATTTGCGCGATGCCGGTTACTTCACGGCGATGATTGGCAAATGGCACCTCGGCGGTCCCGGTGCGATGCGTGACGCGGATTGGAATCGTTGGGCGATTTATCAAGGACAGGGACAGTATTTTGACCCGTTCTTTTTCACGAAAACGGGCACGCAACATTTCGCACCGAACAAGGGCAGAATCTCATTCCCCGGCGAATATGCTTCTGAAAATATCACCAAAGTGACACAAGATGTCATTGATGAAGCACTCGAGCAGAAAAAACCGTTTTTTGTGATGATGCACCATAAGGCACCGCATCGCAACTGGCTTCCTTCGGATAAATACCGTGCACAGTTCCGTGCATTGACGTTGAAAGAGATCCCGCCACCCGATACGCTCTTTGATACGTGGACGGGACGTGCGTCTGGCATTCAGCACACCGCAATGACGCTTGAGCATCATATGCGTCCGGAAGTGGATTTGAAGCTGACCGAATATTTTACAACGGGCGGAAAGTTCCCCGGTGTGGATGGTACGCAATATCTAAATGCAGCGAATAAGAACCGGTGGCCGATTGAATTGCGTGAAGATTCCAAACTTGCTCCCGAGGAGCAGGAACGTCGTCGTCGCGAACGTATCAAACTTGCCTATTTGCGATATATGCAAGATTATCTTGCCTGTGTACAATCGGTAGATGATAGTGTTGGCGAGATGTTGGACTACTTAAAGAAGAAAGGTGTCGATGACCATACGATGGTGATTTACACTTCCGATCAAGGGTTTTTCCTAGGCGATCACGGCTTTTTTGACAAGCGATTGATGTTGGAAGAATCGTTGAAGATGCCTTTTCTCGTGCGGTGCCCTGCGTTGGTTAAAGCGGGGACGGTTAATGAAGACTTAATCATTAACGTGGACTTTCCGGCACTTTTTGTCGATGTGGCTGGCGCTCCGCGTCCTGCGACATTCCAAGGGCGCAGTTTCTTGCCCAATATCACGGTGGGAACGCCTGCCGATTGGCGAAAGAGTTTTTACTACCGCTACTACATTCAAGGTGGAGAACATCAAACGCCGGCGCATCAAGGCGTCAGGACGCAGCGTTACAAGCTGATTCACTATTACAAGAATGGTGGTGAGTGGGAGCTGTTCGATTTACAGAAAGATCCAGAGGAACTCACCAATCTGTATCATGCTCCTGCCTATGCTAAAGTTGTCCAAACGTTAAAGGACGAACTGGCGCGGTTGAAATCCGAAGTCGGAGATCACGATCAGTATTTTAATGCTGACGAATATCATTCTAATCCAAACCTGAAATGAGGGAGTCTATGATGACTGAATACACGATTAACAAAGTGGCCCGTTTGCCTGATTTTGATCCCGCAGATCCCATTTGGGAAAAGGCGGAAGCGGGGCGTTATGAGTACTGGCACGAGAAAAGTTCGGATCATCATCCTGAAACGGTGCTTCGTGCCCTTCATGACGGTAACGACATCATGCTTTATTGGCAAGTGAAAGATTGCTATGTTCGCATTGCTCATGTGGCAACAAATTCAATGGTGTGTGAAGATGCGTGCGTGGAGGCCTTTCTTCAACCGCTCAAGATTGAAAAAGGCTACGTGAATATTGAGATCAATGCCGGTGGATGTATCCACTCCTCCCATATTCGTAATTGGACACGTGCCCCCGGTGGATTTGCTGACTTTGAGTATGTCTCAAAGGAAACCATTCGTAAGTTGACTGCTAAAGGAAATCTTCCGCAGATTTTGGATCCTGAAACTACGGAGCCGACCGAGTGGTGGATGATTGTCCGTGTTCCCCGTGCTTATTTAGAGCATCTCTTTGGACCTTTAGGCGACCTCTCGGGGCAACATTGGAAAGGAAACTTCTGCAAGTGTGCTGATTGTTCCAGTCGCCCGCATTGGGGAACGTTGATGCCAGCGAATCCCGAGCTGAACTTTCACGTGCCGGAATATTTTGGCAATATCGGATTTGGGCGTTAATCCCTCTGCCTCTATTGAAGAGAGCCGCACGGATCCGTGTGGCTCTCTTTTTGTTGTGAGTTATTCTTTTGGCAACTTATGGCGCGGCGATTTAATATCCCATCGCTTTTGATGAGGAACGCTCCGCGCTTCAGGTAAGCGGAAGCGAAAGCGCATAGCGACAAGGCGCATAAGGAGTACTGAAACGGCAACAATGAGAAATCGGCCGAAATATCCGAAGTCCGGCGATAGCTGTGTAATCGCGACGAAAATCAAGCCGCCGAGAAGTGCCGCCGTCGCGTAGAAGTCACTTCGTAAGACGGCTGGCACACGCATCACAAAAACATCGCGAAGAACACCGCCTCCCACCGCCGTAATTACACCACAGAGCGTAATCGCGACCCAGCCACATCCTTGGAGCCACGCCTTTTCTGCACCAATGGCGGTAAAGACTCCCAGCCCAAGTGCATCTAAAACGGGAATAATATTCCAACGATCATTGAGACGTGGGGCAAAAAGAAATACTGCCGCACCACAAAACGCACAAAGAATAATATAGCGAGAATCCTCAAATGCAGCGACCGGTGTCGCACCAATAAGTGCATCACGCGTAATGCCACCACCGACACCGACGGCACACGCCAGTACAACGACACCTAAAAAATCAAGATGTGCCCGAAACCCACGGAGCGCGCCTGTGATCGCGAAAATTGCCGTTCCGAAAAGATCGAGGAACAGGATAATCGCGTCTTTGTTATTTGTGAAAAACGAAAATTCCATAGCGACCTCTTAGACTTTTGGGCAGGCAATTAACTTCGCTGAACAGCGCGCTGAAATTCCATTCAGTATGAATTTGAGGAGGCGGTCCAATTTGCTTTCCTCTCCATAGTCGGCGGGCGCGACGTAGTTCACACGCTGTTGCTGAAGAAGCTTTTTGACGTTGCGCTGGTCTTTGCTGTGAGGTGCATAAACGCCAATCGCAGTCCCTCCTTGAGAGGTCGTCATTTTCATCGCCGGTACATCTGTGAGTCCATCGCCCAAGTAAACCATATTTGAAAAAGGGATCGGGCGCTCACTCATCGGCATATAGTCGTTAATCTTCGCATTATCCCACGCATTTTCAATTCCTTTATTGATACGGAAAAGATATTGCGTCTTGGTCGTATAATTGATTGCCAGCGCCGGCCATACGGGGACATCATTGGCATCATACATAAAGCTTGAGGCGTAAACGAATTTGAAATACTTGGCAATGGAAGTCCCCATAATCATTTCATACGTTCCGGATGAAATGATGTAATGCTCCAAGGCTAAATGTTGGCTTTTTGCATAGGCATTGATACGATCAAACCACGTCTCTACACCATTAAAATAACAAACCTTTTTCCCATGACAGCGAAGATCTTCTCGGCGGAAGGCAATGTTACTTTTCTTCGCCTCGGTTAAAAGAAGATACATATAGGCAAGGATTTCATCCATTTCTTTTTCCTTTGAAAGCTCTTTTGCCTGCTTCCAAAACGCTTCACGGGAAAGCCCGAGTTTGGGCAAAAAAGAGTTTTCTTGGATGTTTCCTCTCGCGAGTGTCCCGTCAAAATCATAAACAAATGCAACGCGCGTTAACTTCATATATCCCTTTCAATAGTAGCTTATAGGATACGCCAATCCGATTGCCTTCGCAACTTTTGTACTTCGGCAGACAGCTTGATTTGTGAATACGCAGGGCGTATTAGATATTTTCGGCGGAAACGAGTTCTCGGGCGCGAGCGATGGCGCCTGAAATATGATTGTGGACATTTTCCTGTCCAATTTTGTCCAAGAACCCGGCGCGTACCATAAGTACGAGCGGTTGCGCGGTGACACCTGAAAGGACGAGTTGAATCCCTTTTGCGTGTGTATGCGCATACACTTCCTCAAGCGAGTGAAGGGCGGTCGCGTCTAATGTAAGCACATGACGCATTCTTAAAATGAGTACTTTCGGAAAACGACGGGAGTGAGAGAGCAGCGTGTCCTTAAACTTGTCTGCGGCACCAAAAAAGAGTGCGCCTTGAATTTCAAAGACTTCAACATATTCAGGGATATCAATACCCGGTTGCCCTAAGTCATCAGGGAGGGTGCCGTTCGGTTCATCGCCCGTCGCGAGTAAATGTGTAATGTCGCGCGCTTCGGTTGATTCGCTCATGCGACGGATGAATAGAAATGCTGCGAGCAGTACGCCGGCTTGGATGGCAACGGTGAGATCGACAAGAACGGTGAGTGAGAAACTCACAACCATTACGAGGACATCGGAGCGAGTACTTTTTAATAGCCCTTTGACTAAATGCCATCCACTCATATTATAGGCGACAATTGCAACGACACCGCCGAGCGTTGCCATGGGAATCATCGCAGCGTACTTTCCAAGAAAAAGCATAACGAAGAGAAGTATGAGCGCATGAATAATTCCTGCCACCGGAGTTTTGCCACCATTTTTGATGTTGGTCGCCGTACGGGCAATGGCGCCTGTCGCCGGAATACCGCCAAAAAGAGGCGAAAGAATATTTGCAATGCCTTGACCAATGAGTTCTGTATTAGAATTGTGACGACGTCCCGTCATGCCATCGGCGACAACGGCGGAGAGGAGCGACTCTATTCCTGCGAGGAGTGCAATCGCAATGGCAGGAGAGACAAGTGCGCGAACAGTTTCCCAGTGAAAGTCCGGCATTTGAGGGAAGGGGATTTCCATCCCTTGTGCAACCGAGGGGAACAGTTTGCCAATGGTGGGAACATCAAGATTGAAGAGTTGAACTACTGCCGTTGTTAAGAGAATAGCGACAATGGATCCGGGAATACGTTGGGTGACTTTTCGCCAAAAAATACAAATTAAAACGGTGCTTCCGGAAAGTAGAACACTCCAAAGGTTAATGGTCGTAATGGCGTGTGTATAGACCGAAAGCTTTCCAATGAAGTCTCCGGGCATTTTGGCGAGATTTTCGAGTTGAAGCGCAGAACGGCAATCAAGCCCGAGGAGTGCTTCGATTTGCCCTGCAAAGATAATGAGCGCAATCCCTGACGTAAATCCAATCGTAACGGGGTACGGAATATATTTAATAATAGAGCCTAATCCACAGAACCCTAATGCGACAAGAATAATTCCAGCCATAAGAGTTGCAAGCGTTAACCCTTCCACTCCATACTGTGAGTAAATGCCATAGATGATGACAATGAATGCACCGGTAGGTCCGCCGACTTGTACGCGACAGCCGCCAAAGGCTGAAATAGCAAACCCTGCAATGACAGCGGTAATCAGTCCTGCTTGTGGCGGAAGTCCTGCGGCAATAGAGAAGGCAATGGCGAGTGGTAGTGCGACGGCGGCAACAATAATTCCTGCGAGCGTATCCGTCGCAAAGGTTTTAGCTGAATATCCTTCTTTGATACACTGCCAAAGAGCGGGATAAAAGCGTTTGGCACATTGTTCGCCTAAAAGCCGTAACTTATTTTGTATCATTCCTCAAAACTCCAAATAGTGCGGAAGCTTATCACGAGAGCCCATAGGATGCAAGGCGAGCAATGGTTGATGCGTGTGATTTTAAGCCGTATACACTCTATATAGTGTGTCAGCGAATAAAGTTGTCGATATATAGTTGACGAGAGCCATAAGGTATCCTATTCTATACGCGTCCCTTCGGATGAGAAGTGTATCGCGTGATGCGCCCATCAGATGGAAACAATTATTGCTCTCATGAGGAAATTACGACTATGGTTAAAACAGTCATTAAGCGCGACGGTCGCCATGTTCCATTCAATCTCACCAAAATCGCCACCGCTATTTTGAAAGCACTTGCTCAAACGCGCGGATGTGAACCTTTGAAGGGGAAAGATGATTTTGATTTGGAGGCTTTGGCGAATAAGCTTGCTGAAGAAGCTGCACGCAAAGTCATTGTTGAAGAACCCAATATCGAACAAATTCAAGATGCGGTTGAACGCGCCTTGATGGATAACAATCTTCCTGATACGGCGAAGTGCTATATCCTTTATCGTGCAGAACGTAGCCGCACGCGTGAGCGCAATACGAATCTGATGCGCACCTTGAGCGATATCGTGAATGCTTCTGCGAAAGATTCTGATATCAAGCGCGAGAATGCTAATATTGATGGTGATACGGCGATGGGATCCATGCTGAAGTTTGGATCAGAGTCTGCCAAGCAATATTACGTGGCAAATATGATTCGTCCTGACATTGCTCGTGCGCATGAAAGTGGTGACATTCATATTCATGATCTTGATTTTTATTCTTTGACGATGACCTGTTGCCAAATTGACTTGGTGGATTTGTTGACGCGTGGATTCTCTACGGGACACGGTTTCCTTCGTCCGCCCAAAGGGATTCGTTCGTTCTCCGCATTGGCATGTATCGCGATTCAGTCCGACCAAAATGATCAACATGGTGGACAATCTATCCCGAACTTTGATTATGCAATGGCGATTGGCGTTGGGATGACCTATGCGCATAACTACAAGGTGTGCATGAAGGAAGCGATTGAGTTGCTTGCTTCTGAGGATCTTGCCGAAAATATGACGATGCCTGTACCGCCCAAGATGGCAGAGGAGAACCGCCCGGAAGTGATTGCCGCAGAAGCGGCGGCGCTGAAGGCTGCTGGTGTTCCTGAAGCTGTTGTGGAACACGTGCAAACGTTTGCTCGTACGCATGCAATGAAGCAAACGGATCGCGATACGTATCAGGCAATGGAAGCACTCATCCACAACTTGAACTCCATGCACTCACGTGCTGGTGCTCAAACGCCTTTCTCTTCTATCAATTACGGTACGGATGTTACGCCTGAAGGGCGTATGGTGATGAAGAATTTGTTGCTGGCGACACAAGCTGGATTGGGTGACGGCGAAACGCCGATTTTCCCCATTCAGATTTTCCGTGTGAAGGCAGGCGTCAATTTTAATGAAGGGGATATCAATTACGATCTCTTCAAGCTTGCTTGCGAAGTGAGTGCCAAGCGTCTGTTCCCGAACTTCGCATTCCAAGATGCGCCATTCAATGCGGCGATTTATAAAGAGGGACATCCCGAAACAGAGATTTCTTATATGGGATGCCGTACGCGTATCGCAACCAACGTATACGACCCCTCTAAGGAACAGATTTGGAAACGCGGAAACCTTTCCTTCACGTCCGTTAATCTGCCTCGCCTTGCGATTCAGAGTCGTGGCAATATCAACACATTCTATGCACAACTCGATGATATTTTGAAGTTGGTGCGCGATCAGCTCTTAGATCGTTTTGAAGTGCAAAGCCGTAAACACGTGCGAAACTTCCCCTTCCTGATGGGGCAGGGGATTTGGCTTGATTCCGAGAAGCTTGGTCCCGATGATGAGGTTCGCGAAGTCATCAAGCATGGTTCGTTGACCTTTGGATTTATCGGATTGGCGGAAACGTTAAAAAGCTTGATCGGCAAGCATCACGGTGAAAGTGAAGAGGCGCAGAAGCTTGGACTTGAAATCGTGAAGCATATGTCTGATTATGCCGAGAAGTGCGCGAAGGAAACGGGGCTCAACTTTAGCTTGATTGCAACTCCTGCCGAGGGGCTTTCTGGTCGCTTTGTACGCATTGATAAGAAACGGTTTGGCATTATTCCGGAAATTACGGATCGTGACTATTACACCAATTCCTTCCATGTTCCCGTTTACTATCCCATTAGTGCCTTCCGTAAGATTGAAATAGAAGCGCCTTATCATGCCATTACTAATGGAGGACACATTACCTATGTGGAACTCAATGGTAAGATGGCAGATAATATAGAGGCGTTTGAACGTGTCATTCGTCACATGGCAAAGTGTGGCATTGGCTATGGTTCTGTCAATCATCCGTTAGATCGTGACCCTGTTTGCGGTTACCGCGGAATTATTGATGATGTCTGCCCGAAATGTGGACGTAAAGAAGGTGATGACGGTGTCGGGTTTGAACGCATTCGCCGTATTACGGGATATCTTGTGGGAACGCTGGATCGTTTCAATAACGCAAAGGCCGCAGAGGTCCGTGATCGTGTTCGCCATATGTAAAGCAGATTCGTGGCACCTTTAACGCTCAAAATCGCCGGAACGATTCCCGAGTCCATCGTTGATGGCCCCGGGTTTCGTTTCGCAATCTTCACGCAAGGATGCCCGCATCATTGTCCCGGATGCCATAATCCTCAAACGCATGATCCCAATGGTGGAAGAACGGTTTCATTGCTTGAGCTTATGCGTCAGATTTGGCATTGCCGTGAAAACTTGGACGGTGTCACCTTTTCGGGTGGAGATCCGTTCTGTCAGCCCGTGCCGCTCTATCATCTTGCGCGTTGGTGTCATCGCCTTCGGCTCAATGTGATGGCTTACTCTGGATGGACGTACGAGGAACTTCAAGGGAAAGCGGACTGTCTCCCGCTGTTAAGTGAGCTTGATGAATTAGTGGATGGACGGTTTATCCTCGCCAAGCGGACGCTTGAAATGCGCTTCCGTGGCTCTTCAAATCAAAGGCTGTATCATCTTTCAAAAGGGAAGGTGATTTCTGTAGAGTAACTCTGTCGTTCAGTGCCACGATTGAAAGGCGTGCCTTATATTAAGCTAAGACAGCACTATTGTGGCGTTACATAATCGAGGAGTTGATTCAGCACGCGCCCGCCTAAAGATTTTGAAGGCGCTTCGGAAGAGGAATCTTTTTCACCTAATCGTTGCGCAAAGAGCCACTGTTGAACTTTGGGATCGCCAAGCGCATTCCCCCAAATACAATGCCCTGCATTTTCATATTCGGTATAACGCGGTGCCGCGTTAATATTTTGAAGCGCTGCGACAAGCGTCCGCGAACAATTTACAGGAACACTGCCATCGGCACTTCCATGAAAGACCCAAAGCGATGTTGATGCGGCGTTCTTAATAGCACTTTCCTGCAACGAACCACTCCCGCAAATAGGGACTGCCGCCGCAAAGAAATGCGGCCATCGCTGAATCGCATCCCATGTGCCGAAGGCTCCCAGCGAAACGCCGATGAGATAGACGCGCTTGCTGTCAACCGTTCCTTTGTCAATCTCGGCTTCAATCGCTTCTTTGAGCGTTCGTAACGAGGGCGCTGGATAACGCGGCAGGCGATACGTTTTATCGTTGGGCGGAAGTGCGAGTTGACGCACCCACGCATTGCGCGTCGTGCATTGCGGAATCATGAGGAGCGCCGGAACTTGTTGCGTTAAATAAGTGTTATGAAACGACTGAAACATCGGCAACTGAATGGCATTGTCTTTACCGCACTCGCCTGAACCATGCAGTAGGATGACCATTGGAACGGGGCGTTCGGTTGGTTCGAAGTTCCGCCAGACGCGCACCGGTAATGTCTCCCCAAAGCTATTGGTGATGACTTCGGGACGATATAACTCGCCCATATTGAACTGCGCGTGTAACGCATGACAGCCCAAGCCTAGAAATAAAAGAATAAGGACGGTACGCATTATCGTATAACAGGAATTTTACCCCACGCTTCAAGTTTTGAAGCGATGAACTCGATACATTGCGCGTGTGCGTCTTTTGCTGTTGCGCGCGTGACAGGGATTACCGGTCCACAGGAGAACCGTACCGGAATGGAGGTATCGACGGGGCCAAAGTCTTTCGTGTATTTTCCTACGCCGAGAAATGCCGTTTGTCCTGCGACAGGAACGACAGGGACACCGGCATTTTGCGCGAGTTTGACTCCGAGTGAATTGAAGTGATGCACATCAAACTGCGATTGACGTGTACCTTGCGGATAGAGAAGGACAGAGGCTTTGTCATCGCGGATAAACTTTTCGCCCAACGTAAGCACTTCTTTGAGATCTGCACGTGGATCGGCACGTCCTACCGGAATGACATGACGTGTCGCAAATGTTTTCCCCAGAAATGGCAAATCCAAAAGTGTTTGTTTGAGGACGATGGCGACATCGCCAAAAGCGAGCATTAAAGGTGGAAAGGCGAAGGTTTCGTAAAGGCTCATATGATTCGAAACAAGAACGACAGGCCCCACATTTTTGAGGTGCTCGAATCCCTCAAGAATGACCTCGGTTCCCATGCGCTCTGTTTCCCAGAAAAGATGTAATCCACACTCTGCCCAACGGTCATTATTAAACGCATTCTTACGCGCTAAATAGGCGCCTCGAATCATGGAGCCACCGAGTGCGCGGAAATTATAAGCCAGCGAGGTGCCTAAACTGTTGGAGCGAGCTTTCCCAAGGGCTTCGGCTGGCGTACGATAGGAACCTGTTTCTCGGAAGTTGGCAATAAAGTCGGAGACCGTACGCATAGGCTCAATCCTTTTTAACGATGCCACAAAGGCTTACTGGGGGCGGGTGACGATTCGGGGATTTTGCCATTGAGTGCGTCTTCTGCGAGGCGTCGTGTATCTTCTGCAAAATCACCTTTGATAATCCAGCGTAAGAAAGACCGCCCATCTTGTTTGTCTGCGGCAAGATCGCGAAGTTTCTGTCCTTTTTTCTTACCGAAGTTAACGGTAATTTCGCCCTCAATCCAACGGAATCGACCCATACGGTCGGCATTGAGCGGATCTTGTGGATTAAAGATTTTGTCAATCGCTTCAAGGTCATGAGGAAGGTCTGGATACTTTTCAAATTGACCAATGATAACGGCAAGCGTTGCGCGCGTATCGGCTAATGCACCGTGCGCATCCGCACCCAAATCTTTTCCACAATAAAATTTAAGTGCTGCCGTTAAATCACGCGGTTCACGTTTGTGATAAATTTTTTGCGCATCAAGAAGGTAACGCGCCTCGGGATGAAAATCGCGAATGCCGGCACGAATAAATTCCTCGTTAAGCATTTGCGCATCAAAGTAACCGACACTAAAACCAGCCAAATCACATTCGCCAAAGAAGGAGAAAATCTCAAGTGCTTTATCGGCGAACGTTGGACAAGTCGCGACTTCTGCATCTGTAATACCATGGATGGCAATCGACTCTACTGGAATTTTAACCGTAGGGTTCACAAGCCAAACTTTTTCATCTTGAGAGCCATCGGGATTGAGTCGGATTGCAGCTAATTCAATCAAACGATCGGCGCGAGGACTAACCCCGGTGGATTCGATATCAAAAACAATAAGCGGATGCTTTAACGGGAGAGGGAAAGTATTCATAAGTACTCATTATTTTATCATATTCAGTCGGTGCAGGCGTTCGCAGCGTTCAGCGCGGCGTGCATCCACCGTAAATCGCGACGGCGCATGGCGGCACGTTCTGCTGGTAATCCATCTTCAGCATCGGTGAGATGATCGCATCCATGTGCAATATAAAGTACCGTTTCTTCTTCAAATGTTGTAGTGCCGAGAGATGCGGAGATTCGTGCCGCTACATCAAGATTGACGTAGAGCTCACCCATCAGTCCTGGCGGTTCTCCGGGGAACGGTTCGTAGCGTTGTGTAATGACATCGGTGGGGCCTTTGTGTCCGAGAATGGAAGCATTGACTTCACTGCTGAGCGTATCGTGTACAAGGTGTACGGTGACTTCTCTCCATGGCGTTGTCGGGCGGCTCCAGCGTTGCGCGGCAGTCACACATCGTTCGGTGGCTATTTGAAGGCGTGCGCGGCAGAGCGGTGCGGAAAGTCTGCCGTGAATTTGGAGCTTAACAAGTGTGCTCATGCTTCTCTCCTGTAAACTTCGATGAAATCCAAACGCCTGCTAATGTAAAAGCGACGCCAATAAAGGCGAAAGAGGTCAGTGATTCTTTCAAAATAAGAACTCCTGCCGCAACGCCAATGACGGGATTTAGATAGAGTAAAAGACTGGCACGAATGCCGCCGATGCGTTCGGTCGCAATATTCCATGCGCTGTAGCAAAGCGCACTGGCAATAACTCCGAGAAATAATAAACGCCAGAGATTCCCCCATTTTAATACAGGCGCAAGTTGCCACGTAGAGAAATCATGAAGGCATAACGGTAACATTAGAATGAGTCCCCAAAAGAACATCCGCCGTGTAATCAAAAGTGCACTAGAGGGGGAAGGAATCGTTTGTGGAATGAGGCAATAAATGGCCCACGTGATTGCTCCGAGCAATGCTAATAAAGCTCCATTGCAAAGCTTAAGTTGCCGTAAGTCGCCTTGCGTGGTGATGAGAATTACGCCGGTCATTGCCAATATAAATCCAATCCAATAGCTTCGCGTGAGCTTCGTCCGTTGCTTTCCGATGCGCGAAAAAAGAGCGGTAAAGAGTGGTGCAGTACAAACAAGTACAGCAACAGAACTCGCACTACTTTTTTGGAGGGCGAGATTTTCAAAGAAGAAGTAAAGCGTAATACCTAAAAGCCCTAGCAGGAAAAGGCGGAACTCGGCGTTGAGTCCTTGAAACTTTAAGGCACGCGGAGCAATGATCCAAAGTGTAATGTAGCCGATAACAAAGCGGACAAAAAGAATTTGCGTGGGCGGTAAGTCCACGAGTAACTTTTTTGTTGTGACAAAAGTCATGCCCCAAAAGCCAACGGCAAAGAGACAGAAAAAATACCCCTTAAGAAGCGATGTGCGCATGAGTAAAAGTATAACAGAGGAAACATCGAATGATTTGCTATTCTGTGCCGTATGGCATTTGATCTAGCTGAATTAAAACGCGCACTGACGGCTCAAGAAATGGTAGTTCTTACCGCACCTCCCGGTACGGGCAAGACGACGCGTATCCCACCTGCACTCTTGGACGAGCCTTGGTTGAAGGGAAAGAAGATTCTTGTTCTTGAACCGCGACGACTTGCGGCACGTCGAGCGGCGCAGTATATGGCGGCGCAACGCGGTGAAAGCGTAGGGGAAACGATTGGCTATCATGTGCGACTAGAACGTTGTTGTGGCCCTCATACGCGAATAGAGTTTTTAACGGAAGGACTTTTGACGCAACGATTGTTGGCGGATTTAGAATTGTCAGAAGTCGGGTTGGTGGTGTTTGATGAATTTCATGAACGTTCGCTCACGCAAGATCTTGGCTTCGCTCTGACACAGGAAATCCGCGCAACGGTACGTCCCGATTTACGCCTCTTGCTGATGTCTGCCACCGTACAATCGACGCTGTTGCCCGAGGCAACCTTTATTGAAATTCCTGCGGTCGCCTATCCTGTCGAGATAAGCTATCTTGGCGAACTTGCTCCCGTAGCGGCGATCATGAAGGCTGTACGTGAAGAGGAAGGCTCTATCTTATGCTTTCTTCCGGGAGAAGGTGAAATCCGTTCAGTCGCAGAAAAACTTCGATTACTGACGCTTCCCTCTAATGTTGTTGTAACGCCGCTATATGCTGCGCTTGATCGTCATGATCAAGACCTTGCAGTTGCACCACCGCTTCATGGGCAACGTAAAATTGTTCTTGCGACCTCCATTGCCGAGAGTTCACTTACAATTGACGGTATTCGCGTCGTGATCGATAGCGGTTGGGCACGCCTCCCAAAGTTTGCTCCACGTAACGGACTGACGCGCTTAGTCACACAGCGAATTTCACAGGATCGTGCGACGCAGCGGACAGGGCGCGCCGGACGTCTTTGCCCGGGGCACTGCTATCGCCTTTGGGATGAAAGCACACAACGGACGCTTGTGCCACAAGTTCAGCCGGAAATGATGGAAGCCGATCTGACACAAACAGCTTTGATTTGTGCCGAGTGGGGATCGTATGAATTGAAGTGGCTCACAGCGCCGCCGCCGTCCGCGTGGAACCGTGCACGAGAAGCGTTGCGAGCCTTGGAAGCGACAGACGCCAAAAATCATATAACTGAATTGGGACACGCCATGGTGCGTTTCCCTGTCCATCCGGCATTAGCTTCTATGATGTTGCGGATGCGGACGCTTGACCGAGGCGGCGGAGCGTTATTAGCCGCCATTTGTAGTGAAGCGTTCAAGTTGACCGAATTTCGCAATATCGCCGACTTCCAGACGGTGGTTGAGCAAGTCCTGCGTAATCGCCCGCGCGAAATATGGCAACTCGCGGAACGTTGGGCAGGTGGTAATCCGACGCCACGGCTCTCGGTCGAGGAACTCGTCCCTTATCTCCTCTATGCCTTCCCCGGACACCTTGCCTATCAAAGAGATCGAACGAGCGGACGTTATCTGACCGCGGCAGGTTTCGGTGCCGTCCTCCCCAAAAACTCTCCCCTCATCAATGCGCAATGGCTACTGGCAGTGCAAATGAGTGACGACGATAAAGACGCGACCATTCGTTGTGCGACAGCGCTTAATGAATGCTCACTTTCGCTCTGTCATCAGGAAACGCGCCTGCATATTGAATGGGATGCAAAAGCAAAAAAACTTATTGCAGCAGAAGAAGAGTCGATAGGTGCGATTATTCTTCGTTCACGCCCGTTGCAGAAAATTCCGCCCGAAGCCTACGCACAGGCACTCCGATGCCAACTCAATCATCAAGGGCTACCGTGGAATGAAACGACGCGCGCGATTGCCCAACGTATTGCATTTCTCCGTCACGCACTTCCGCAAGATTGTTGGCCGACCGTTGACGATGAAACGCTTGTGGACGGACTCATTGACATGCTGAATCATAAGTCCGTGCCGACCGCATCTGATTTATTAGCACTGATACAGTTTCAAATTGTGCAAAGCGGTCATACCGTTCGTGAAATGGACATTGAAGCTCCCGTAAGATTTGAAGTTCCCAGTGGATCGCAAATACGTATACGATACGATGGAGCTCAACCTTACATCGCAGTCAAAATTCAAGAAGTCTTTGGACTTCAATCAACGCCAAAAATAGCGAAAGGGCGTATCCCCCTTCTTTTACATCTACTCTCACCTGCACAACGGCCCGTACAAATTACACAAGACCTTGCCAGTTTTTGGGCAACAGGCTATGCACTCGTTCGTAAAGATTTACGTGGACGCTATCCACGCCATACATGGCCCGAAGACCCCACGCAAGCCATAGCGTCTCGTCGAACATTACAAAAATGAACGCGCTTTTACATTAAGACACGTAGCGCTACTGAGACTAATTACAACAGTAGAAACTAAGCGTCTTTGAGTTGATAATTTAGCTTACGTACAAAGATTAAAAGTAAGATTGGCAGAATTGTGGCGTGAGTGGCGATTGACGAGGATTGAGAAAGCTCCACGTGCTTTGAAGAGAATTATAATTTGAGAAAAAGAAGGAGTTGCAGGGCATTTGCATAATGGCTGCAAAGAGGTTACATAATAGCTGCAAACCTCATTCAACATAATCACTTTCTCGAAATTTGTGCGTGATTATAGGACTGCGTGCGAAAAATTAAAAGTCGCTCGTAAAACTTTGGCAAATGTAAAAGAGACTATATCTCTTTTAGATAAATATCTATAACCAACTCAATATCGATACCAGTAGAACTCCTGTGGCGGTAACGAAGATTGTGGCGAGAGCAGAGCATTCCCAAAAGACCTTTGGCATTTCCCGGTTTGAATTTATTTTGTGGTTGTGGTTGTGGTTTACTGCGTGTACAGG
>JAVVWU010000029.1:0-19375 GCA_036651955.1 Kiritimatiellia bacterium | reverse complement strand
GACGCACGTGCCCCTTTTCCGGCAGCCCTACATGACAGACGCCCACGTAGCTCGGCGTACCGGGATCATAAAAGTAAGGCAATCCCTGTTCTTTGACAAAGGTACGGTCAATATCAATATTGCGATGCGCCTTTTCATCTTTCGTATGGATATAGTGATCGGGCATAATCACAATACCTTCTTTTGAAAAGACTTTGGCATCTTTCCCAAACTCGCGATGAAAAACGCCAATCGTTCCCGGTCCGCAAACATCATGCGTGAGCAAAATATCAGCCTTCACCCAAATTGATTCGCCGGGGACAACAGTTGTTTTTCCTGCGGCACGTGCAAGGATTTTTTCGGTAATCGTCATCATAGGGAGTTCCTCTTAAGCTTTCAATAAAATGCGATGCGCTTTGAGGCGCATCGCATAAATCAAGAACAGTGACCTTCCACGTCCTTTGGATCGGCGCTCGCCCTTAGCGTGCGGACGTCATCTTCTCTACGCCCATGCCGCCTTCAACCACGGCACGCGGACGCTTATTGCGATACCACATCAGCATCACAGGGGTAGCAATGAACAGCGTAGAATACGTACCAGCGACCATACCGATAAACAGCGCAAACGCGAAAGCGTGCATCGCCGCACCACCAAAAAGCCACAGCGCCAAGACGCAAAGGAGCGTTGACACCGTCGTCAGAATGGTTCTGGAAAGCGTTTGGTTCAGCGCATGACGGCACAATTCAGGGAAGGACAACTTGTCATTCGCCGGATTACGCATATCTTCACGGATACGGTCAAAGATAACGATTGTATCGTTGATTGAATAACCAATGATCGTCAACAATGCCGCAACTGTCGTCAAACTCACCTGATTGCCCATGATGGTGAAGATGCCAAGCGTAATGAGCGCATCGTGTACCAATGCCACCACACCACCAATGGCGAAGCCGAGTTCAAAACGGAAGCCGACATAAATCACGATACAAATCAGTGAAATGATCGCAGCCCATGTGGCATCTTTTTTCAACTCGCCACCGATTTGAGACCCGACGCGCTCCTCGCTTACCAAACGAACCGTCAGTTCGGGATACGCCTTGTCCAATTCCCCCTCAATTACCGTCGCAGAAGCAATACTCTGTCCATCGAGTTCCAACGTAACGGTCGAGGTTTTCACCAACGTTTGGTTCTTTCCGCCTTCCGCCGTTGACGTCTGAACGGTCTGATCCGTTACACCCGTACTGGCGACAACGGCACGAACCTTTTCGGTATCAAGCGTAATCACTTCGCCGCTCTTTTTATCTACACCTTCGTAGGTCAAAGCGACACCACCGGTGAAATCAACCGCCATCACCGCCGCAGGGTTCTGAATAGCACGGAAGAAAAAGATTCCGAGCGTGGCAATAATAATCAATGCCGAAAGACTGATTGCCGGCTTCGCCCACTTGCAGAAGTCGAAGTTCACGCCTTCAGGAATCAACTGCATCATATGGAACGGCTTCGTGCGATTATCCGTGATGAGATTGAAAATCAAGCGCGTAATCACCAACGCAGTAAACATCGAGATGATAATACCGCCACAAAGCGTCACGGCAAATCCACGAATCGGACCCGAACCGAAGATAAAGAGAATGACGCCTGTAATCAGCGTGGTTAAGTTCGAGTCGAAAATCGCAAGGAACGCACGATCATAGCCGGCGGCAATCGCTGCTTTCGCTGTCTTTCCTAAACGGAATTCTTCACGTACACGCTCGAAAATCAGCACGTTCGCATCGACCGCCATACCAATCGACAGCACCAAACCGGCGATACCGGGAAGCGTCAAGACGGGGAGTTGTCCCATACTCGAGGAGCCTGTACCATCGCTGACAAATACGCTCATCAAGCCTGAAGCAATAATCATGCCAGCAGGCCACAAAAGCATATTCAGCAACAGCGCAATATCAGCCACCACACCGCAAAGGGAGTAGTAAACCAACATGAAAATAAGAACCAGCCCGATTCCAAGTGCGCCGGCAATCATGCCTTTTTCAATCGCTTCTTCACCGAGAGAAGGCGACACGGAACGCTTTTCGACAATACGAATCGGCGCTTTCAATGCACCGGCATTCAAGACACCTGAAAGTTCGGAAGCATCTTTCCATGTGAACGATCCGGAGATTTCGCAATTCCCGTCCGTGATCTCACTCTTCAAAACTGGCGCGGAACGGACAATCCCGTCAAGAATAATGGCAAGATTACGCCCGACATAACGGCTCGTGACCTTGGCGAATTTAGAACGCCCCTCATCATTAAATTGAATGTTTACAGTAATCGATCCCGTCGTCGAATTACGGGAAGGACCTGCCTTCGTCACCGTATCACCGCCCACCGTCGTATCACGACTGCGGGAAACATACATCGGAACATAAGCGTGCGCACCCGCTTTATCTATTCCCGCTTCTTCCATTACACACTCATACAGCGCCGAAGGCGTTGCGAAACGACCCAGTTTGACTGCAAAGTCAGGCGCCTTGGAAAGCGTCGGATAATCTGCGGAGCGGATAAAGCACGTTTGACCGGTCGTCGTCAACGAACGAACAAATCCATCGGGCGTACGCACCGAATCCATCACCTCACGTGACAAGCGCGCATTATCCTTGTGCACGAGACGGAACGTCAAAAATGCGGCACTCTTAACAGACTCTTCCGCCAAACGAGATTGTTCTGCGTCTGCACCGGGAATCTGAATCAGGATACGATGATTCTGCCCTGCGGCAATAATCGGTTCGTTTGTGCCAATCGCGTCAATACGTTTACGGAGCACTTCAAGTGTCAACGTATCAGCACTCGACATCCGCTGTTCCGTTGCAAGCTGAGCCGCCTTTTCGATATCTGCAATCTGCTCGGCAGTCGCCGTAGAAGGCTCAAGACTCTTCGCGGCAAAACCTTCCGCCTTGAGATCTTCAAAAAGTTTCGCCCGATCGATTTCGACCGTGAAGCTCGTGCCCCCCTGCAAGTCCAGCCCGAGACGAACCTTCTCTTTTACAGGAAGAACGACATAGAGAGAGAACGCAGCTAAAACAGCTAAAATAGCCCATTTAATAAGGCTAGGGGTATCAATCTGCTTGAAGTTAAGCATAGGGGGACTCCGCTTATTGAGTTTACTTATTTCGTATTCGGATCGGCGATTTCGTCAATGGCACCTGCCACTGCGCTACGCGTAACCTCAACCGAGGTACCGGGGCAAATTTCAATAATAAAGGTCAACTCTTTCGCCTCGACAATCGTTCCAATCAGTCCACCGGCGAAAGAAACGCGACGCCCTGCACGCAATTCAGAAATCATTTTCTGACGCGCCTTCTCTTTACGCTGTTGGGGACGAATCATCATGAAATAGAAAACGCCAAAAAGCAAAATAAAAGGCAAAAACGTCATGATGCTAAATCCGCCTTGCTGAGGCTGAGCTCCTGCGGGCGCTGAAGTTGTGGTTGCCGTCGTCGTTTGTGCACATTCGTTCATAAGAAATCCTTAACTTTTCAAAAAGCTTGTTACAACAATCGTTCCTTAGTATATCCCTTCCCCGTTTGAAAGGGAAGCCCGATTTATACAAAACAGCACGCTGCATTCACAGAGATGAATCTGACTTATAATCGCTGTACATCTTACCGTGCCACCTTACATAAGTGCGACTACCGTGTAAAGCGCAAATGCGACTTATGCAGAATGGTACAGTTGGCAGAGCGGAGAAACTCATTGAGGTACGACGTCTACCTCAGTGAGGTGGACGGTCAGGGTCAATGAGGTACGGCTCTTACCTCAATGAGGTGCGCGGGCTAATCTTTTACGATATCTCTTGAAATCTGTAGGGCGTATCAATAAGTGCGCTAAAATTGAGCAGATCTGTCGGCGACTCAAGCGGACAGTTTAGAGCAATGGGAAGCAGTCGCTCTCCTGCCACAAGGGCTGCTTTTAGAAAGAGCAATCCGGCATAACTTTTTTTAAGAAAATATCGCGATTCGATGGACACTTCAGCAAGGAAGCAGAGCCATACACACGCTCTATAAAGAGAAGCTGGCGTACCGTGAAAGATACAAATATGTGATAACAAAAGGTCGCAGAAAGTGAGCCTTCCTGCGACCTTTGAATCTTATGCGCTTATTATTCTTCGCAGACGAGACGAATGCCGACGTTGGCAACGCGTTGCCATTGCGGATAAGCGACGCGAAGGGACACGCGCGAAAAGCGCGGAAGGAGATCCCATGCACCACCACGAACCACGCGCTCGGCAGGCGGCTCAATGGCATCACGTCCATCTTCCGCAAAAGGATATGGGCGATAGGCGGAGGAGGTCCATTCGGCGGCATTGCCAATAATATCTTTGAGCCCAAAGGGATTGGGGCGATGCTTCCCAACGACACCGAGGACTTGCTGACCATCATCGTAACGCATATCACGTTGATAGTAGTTCAACGTTTGCCGTTGATTCGGGATTCCGTCCAGCGCCTTATCGGCAAGATTGGCATAAGGTCCGAAGTCGTCACTTTCGCCACCCCAATAGAAAGGCGTATCGGTACCGCCACGTGCCGCCCACTCCCATTCGGCTTCGGTCGGCAAACGGAATTTCTTCCCTGTCTTTTTAGAAAGCCATGCGCAATACGCGACCGCTTCATCCCAAGAGACGCGAACGGTTGGGAACCACGAATTATTCATCACAGAGATACCGGGCGAAGTATGATCTTTGCCGAGCATATCAATGTAACCATTATAGTGATCCGGATCGAAAGCATTCCAATTCTGCAAAGGTAATTCAACGTCTGCCATGAGGAATGACTTTTTAATTTCAACAATTGAAGGCGCTTCGTCATGCTTTCCGCGTTCATCGCCCATGATGAATTTCCCCGCCGGAATGCGCAGGAACGTCAATGCGCCACCGGGAAGATCAACGTTGACTTTCTGTTCGGTGACGTTTGCCAAAGGCCACCCTTCTAACAAGGGCGTTTCAGCTTTCGGAGGATGTGCCATCTTCGGCGGTTCATACGTGATCTTTGCAATATCTTTTTTGCACGCATCAAATCCGTAGGAGTCGTCCTCAATCGAATCTTGATCAGCGACTTGCGTTTGCGCCGCCCATTTCACGCGACGAGAACGCGACTCATTCATCCGTTGCAACTGCTGTTCCGGTCCACGAATACCAATCCAGTTGCGGTGAAATTCATTTGCCCAGTTTCGGGCGAAGTCCGACCATGTCCCCCAGAACGGTGCATTGAGATCAATCCATGTATACAACGTTTTCCATTCATCTTCAGTCAACGTGACACCATGATGTCCTCGACGGAGAATCTGAATGAGCGGAGAACTGTTTCCATTATATTCGTTCGGATTGAGCAAATGATTGTCACTCTCCGGCCCGGGACGGCGAACGTACGGATTGAGGTCGTGATAAGAACGCGTAAACGCTCCTGCCCCTCCCGGATTAAGCCCGTCGCGATACGCGAGAATGGTCGGCTCAATATTGGCAAAGTTAGGAATACGTCCGCGCAACGATTGCTGACCATAACGTCCAGACATTCTCATATCGGTATCGGTCGTTTCATCATTATGGCAACCGGAACAACGACGCGTCAGAATCGGCTGAACGTCACGCATAAAGCTCCATGCTCGCCCCTTCAATGCCGTTTTTTCAAGCGCGGGCGGTTGCGTATTCAGCAACGGTGGAACGTTGTAAATCGAATTTGCACTCTCGTGGCATCCAGTACAAGCCACGTGTTCTCCGGGCATTCCCACAAACCACGAACGCATCAGCTGAAGACTTGCGCCCTTCTCATCCAGCGGCTGAATTGCCAAAGGCGTATGTGCCGGCGCCTTGAAGTAGACCGATCCGTCTTTTTGAACAGGAGCGGTGCCGAGGACATATTTCATATCCCAACTTGATTCGGTGCCAACGCCTTCATGACTTCCTGATTTATTGTACGCATAATGATAGGCGAAAACTCGAACCTCTTTCACCGTTCCACGCGGTACGCCACGCAATCCGGGGCCATTGTAAATATCAGCAATATGCACCGTGCATTCCTTATCGCCCGCAATGGTGCTATCGGGGTAAATCGGCGGCAACGGCCTTTTGCCAAAGCGAATAGGTTCGGTCAGCGCACTTCCTTCGACTTCACACAAGAGCGTCATATTGTCGAAGATATCCACCAAGTAAATTCCCCACAAATCATCTCCGCAACTACGCATTGCCGCGAGGAAAAACTTGCCTGCTCCATCTTTCTTTGGATTCGTTCCCAGCGGAAACGGCGTCAAGAACTTAGGCCAGTCTCCCGAATAAAGATAATCCTCAATACGTTCAGGAATCGGCTTGCCCCATCCCGGAATCATCTGCACGCAACCGGCCTTTTCGGCGCGTCCCTTTGCAACATTAAAGAGCGCAAGCCGTCCCGTCTTTGCAGAGTGATGTCCTGTAGCAACGCAAATGAATTGACCGTTTGCACCGGGGATTGGCAATGGATCACCGTAGTGATTCGGCCAAAATCCATTTGAACCGAAATACGCCAATTGACGTGTACCGTCAGGACGCATCGTCATAATAATACGGCTGAAGAAGTGACTCAAGTCGCAATACTCCCAGCGGACATACATCACCTTGCCATCATCCATAACACTAGGAGACCAGTTGGAATCTTGGTCAAACGTGAGCCGTTCCATTTTCTCCGTCACCGGATCACACCGATAAGTATTCGTCATTGCCAAACGCCCCGACTCGCATGGAAGTCCTTGCTCTGCGGCAGTTGAAGTGACAATCACGCGTCCATCGGGCAAATAACATCCATCACCAATGTCGTAATCCGCCTTCGCCGGTGTTAAACGGCGCGGCTCTTTCTCGCCCAAGCGAAGTTCCCACAATTTCAGACGATTTCCATCGGCAGGATCCTTCTTTACAAAACTTACGCGCGTAGCATCCCAATGCAAATCGACACACCAGACAGTGGCATTCGGAGAATCATAGAGCCGTTCAACCAACGGTGTTTCCGCAGTCAAGTTAGAAATTTTGACTAAGTGAGACGATTGGTTGCGGTTGGCTTCAACCATGTTGTAACACGCCAAACTTGCTTGAGCCGGCGATCCCACTCGACGCGCGTTGTCCCCGAAATCATATTGCATCGCGAGCAATTCCATTCCTTGAAACATCGGTTGCGCTAAAATTCCGCGCCGAGCTTCGAGTACCAATGCCTGCGCAGGAGCTGCGTTACCTTGCTGTTGCAACGCTTGAAGTGCCGCTTGTTTCTGCGCAGGGAGTTTCTGCACCAGCGCGCGCAAAGAAGTTAATTCGGGAGAGACACCATAGGTCGCTTCCCAGTCATCGGCAAATCGCGTCAACGCCGGAGCGTTCAACCGCTCCACCTGACGTACAAGCATCCGCTGCTGTACCGTAAGTGCCGCCGCACTAGCAATCGTTGCAGAGAACATCATCAAACAAAACAAAACTCGCTTCATGGCGTAACTTCCCTTCTTCAAAGAATAATAGAACTCTTATAGTATAGATGAATTGAATGGCATTCGCACCTTTTTACCCGCTTAAAGAGTTCGTGCGGTCAATAGTTGCGCCTTTTAACCCTCTACGATATACTATCGATATTCACCTTATCTATTTTTAGAGGAGTATACAAGCATGAACAAGAAACCAACACTTTTAATTTTGGCTGCCGGTATGGGAAGTCGCTACGGCGGACTCAAGCAGATTGATTCTGTCGGTCCCTCGGGCGAAACCATCATGGACTATTCCATTTATGATGCCATTCGCGCCGGCTTCGATCGCGTTGTTTTTATTATCCGCAAAGACTTTGAAGAAGCCTTCCGCGAGAAAATCATTCCCCGTTACGAAGGCAAAGTAAAGATTGAACTCGCCTTCCAAGATTTCAACGATCTTCCCGAAGGATGCGTTGCCCCTGCTGAACGTACCAAACCTTGGGGAACGGCTCACGCAATCCGTGCAGCACGCACAATTATTGACACGCCTTTTGCCGCCATCAATGCCGACGACTTCTATGGCGCAGATGCGTTCCGTCAACTTGCCAAATTCCTCACCTCTGTTGACACAACGGCAAAGAACCCGAAGCACTTCGCCATGGTCGGCTATCGTTTGGATCAGACACTCTCCGAAAACGGTTCTGTGGCACGTGGCATTTGCACCGTTTCCCCGACCGGCGAACTCACCGATATTGTGGAGATGACTAAAATTGCCCGTAAGGACGACACGACGATTCAGAACGAAGAAGATCCCGAGAAGCCCGTTTTGCTTTCTGAGGACAGCCGCGTTTCTATGAATTTATGGGGCTTTACCCCGGGGCTTTTTGAAGGAATGGAAGAGCGTTTCAAAACGTGGTTCCACGCACATGAAGGACAATTAAAGGCGGAATGGTACATCCCGTTCTACGTCGATGATTTGCTCAAAGAAGGTCTCGTCTCCGTTAACGTCCTGCCCACCAACAGCCGTTGGTTTGGCGTCACGTATCGTGAAGACAAGCCCGTTGTAGTCGAAGCAATCAAAGAAATGGTCGCCGCTGGCGAATATCCTGCAAGTCTTTGGTAAGTAACCTCGATACAATAAAGGCGCCTGTCTGTGAAAGACGGGCGCCTTTTCTATGAACCACTACTCTTTTTCGTGCGAGACTTCGGCAGCAATCGTTCCGTCACTCACGCGAAGCATCAGCCGTTCTCCCGGTTGGACTTGTCCCACCGTTTTAATAACGACCCCCTGCGCATTCGTCGTCAATGAGTATCCACGCGCCAGTACCGCATAAGGATTATAAGCCATCAGCGTCGCATTCAACGTCCGCAACCGCGATTCATATCCTTCAAACGCACGCCGCACAGCAACGTGCAAGGCGCCCTCCAATGTCGCAATTCGATGTTCTACTTGTGGCAAACAATTTCCACGCGCCCGTTCCAATGCCAATACGCTTTGATCCAACATCCGCCGACTCTGCGCCACGACCGTTTCCAACGCGTGCCGTTGGCGGATATCCAAGCCATCGACACGCTGCATCTTATTTTCAAGGACGCGCACTGGATCACGAAAAAGCGCCGAAGCATTGTACTGCTGTATCTGATTACGCGCGTCCATAAATTCTGCACGCAAAGCTTTAAGTAAACGTTCTTTAGTCTCTGCAAGTGCTTTCTCAAAATCTTCTTTACGACCACACAGCATTTCCGCTGCCGCCGAAGGCGTTGGAGCCCGTACATCAGCAACAAAGTCGGTAATCGCCGTATCTGGTTCATGCCCCACGGCAGAAATCACAGCGATCCGTGACAGCGCCACCGCACGCGCGACACGTTCTTCATTGAAGCACCATAAGTCCTCGAGCGAACCGCCGCCGCGTCCCACAATCATCGCATCAAGCGGCTCCTGACTCTCTGGGCCAAAGTGCGCATTCAGCAATTCAATCGCAGCGGCAATTTCCTCCGCAGCACCCGTCCCTTGCACGCGAGCGGGGGCAATCAGAATATGAAGGTTGGGATATCGCCGTCCAAGGATTGAGAGAATGTCACGAATCGCGGCACCGGTCGGCGCCGTTACAATTCCAATGCGACGCGGCAACAACGGCAATTTCCGTTTACGAGAACTTTCACAAAGCCCTTCGGCAAAAAGCTTTCGCTTCAAGTCCTCAAACTTTTTCAGCAACGCGCCTGTGCCATCACACCGTTCAATCCGTTCCGCATTCAATTGATAAGAGCCCGAAGGCGCATAAAGCGAAATGCGTCCGAACACACGCAGCTTACTGCCATTTTCAAACGCGATACGTTCCCCAGACGCTTTTTGGCGAAAGGCAAAAAAAGTGACATTGATTTTCGCCGCCGCATCACTTAACGCAAAGTAAAGATGCCCTGCACTATTCGGCGAATGCAGATTGGAGACTTCCCCCTCAATCATCATCGGTGCTAAATCTTCAAGACGATCTTTAATAATCGCCGTTGCACCACTCACACTATAAATGGGAGCCTCAGACATGAGCCTCAGAAGAACGCCGGGCGGCATCCGTTTCAATCGTATCACGCGCAAGAGAAGCCGCCGCCGTCGCCTCTTCAGACGAAGCCGCAACACCGGCGAATTTCACGCGATCGGCAGCGCCTAAAAAGTCCGCCAGTACGGCACGAATCTCTGCACCAAACCGCGCATCTGTTGCTAACCGCGCAAGAAATTCCTGCGTCGTTTGGCGCGAAGCACGAATGGCATAGCCACGTTCAAAGTAACGTCGCACAACGCCCGTCAATTCACTGTAAAACCGTTTATAAGCGCCTTGCGCCAACAAGCCTTGTCCCATGAGACGTTCCAATTCCAACCGTGCGCGTTCTTCCGGCGAAAGCGTCCGCTCGTGAAGCGTCCGCCGTAAACGGCGAAACAAAGGAAGGCAGGCAAAAATCACTCCCATTGCACCTATCCCCCAAAGGCTCCAAACCGCCATCGTGCGCCACCCAATCCCAATACGTTCCGGTTCCAACGCACATTCCGGTACTCCTGCCGCCACCGGCAAAGGGAGCGGTGCGGGGAACGTCAGCGCGTGCGTAACCACTTCACGCAACACGCCAGTCGAGGAATCTCGCAAACGTAAAACGAACGGCATCAACCGCCAAGGACCTTCTCCACTCGGCACCAATCGCAAACGCCACGTTTGACACGCCTTCCCTGCAGCCTCCACACGCCCTTCTTCAAACTCTTCCACTGAAACAAATCCACGTAACCGCTCGCGAAGATCGGAAAACGTAACCGTCTCCTGCGATCGCGTCGTCACCTCAATTGAACCTAAAAACGGGACTTCGTAACTCACCCGATCCATCTCCGAAACAAAGTGCGCCGACACCGTTGCATCTTCAAACAGCGGCAAGCGCATCTCTGCAAATGCGGAAGAGCCAAACAAAAACAACGAAAGTCCAAAGACACTCGTTGTCAGCAACCGACGCATCATAATTTCCTCACAGGAGACCTAGTTTACGTTTCGTTTTCGCCTCAAGCTTTGACAACTTAAGTTCAATCGCCGAGACATCCGACACATCATCAATAAAAACCATACCCGATAAATGTTCAAGCTCATGCTGCACCGCACGCGCAAGCAATCCATATGCCGTTACCGTCTGCCGTTCTCCGCGAACATCTACAAACGTAAATGACACCTTATTGGCACGCGTCACTTCCGCATGAATCGAAGGGAAGGAAAGACAGCCTTCCTCGTCCGTCTGCTCCCCTTCCCGCGAAAGAATCTCCGGATTAAAACAAATCAACGGCATTGGGATAGATGCGTTTATCCCCGCATACTCCTCTTTCTCCGCATCTTCAGGAACATCAATGACGCACACGCTTTCCGTCCGCCCCACTTGCGGAGCCGCAAGCCCCACTCCATTCGCATGATACATCGTTCCCAACATATCAAATGCCAAATCTCTCAATTCCGGCGTGATGGCGCCCACGGACTGACAGCGCACACGCAAGACCGGATTGCCGTAATAACAAAGCGGAAGGAAAGCTTCTGTTGAACTTTTTTTTGCCATAGTTACTTCACTGGAATCAGTCGGTCGGAACCGAAATAAGGACGAATTGCCTCTGGCAAAAGGATTGAACCATCCGCCTGCTGACATTGCTCAAGAATCGCAATCATCAACCGAGGAAGCGCGACACCCGAACCATTCAGCGTATGAATAAACGCCGGCTTACCATCAGCTCCACGATAACGGATATTAGCGCGACGCGCTTGGAAACTTTCAAAGTTAGAGCAACTCGAAACCTCCAGCCATCCCTTCTGTCCCGGCGCCCACAATTCCAAGTCGTAACACTTCGCCGCACTAAACGAGATATCCCCCGAGCAAAGTTCCAACACGCGGAAATAAAGCCCCAACGACGTCAACACGTCCTCGGCATCCTTCACCAGTTTTTCAAGTTCATCATAACTCGTGGACGGTTCAACAAACTTCACCATCTCCACCTTATCAAACTGGTGCACGCGCAAAATTCCACGCGTATCTTTCCCTGCACTTCCCGCCTCACGCCGGAAACACGGCGTATAAGCCGTCAACTTAATCGGCAACCCATCAATAATTTCATCACGGTAATAGTTCGTCACCGGAACTTCCGCCGTTGGGATCAGCCAAAAATCATCGACCTCGCAGTGATACATATCTTCCTGCATCTTTGGCAATTGACCAGTACCAACCATTGATGCCGTGTTTACGACAAACGGCGGCAACATTTCCGTATACCCCTGCTTCTGCGTATGCAAATCAAGCATATACTGAATCAATGCCCGTTGCAGCTTCGCCCCCTGCCCCAACAAAATCGGGAAACCGGTACCGGTCAATTTTACGCCACGCGGGAAATCGAAAATCCCCAATTTCTCGCCCAATGTAATATGATCCAACGGCACAAAATCAAACGTCCGCTCCACCCCCACATGGCGCACATCGCGATTGCAAGACGCATCGGGACCAGTCGCAATGGTCTTACACGGCACATTCGGGATACACAACATTGCCGTACGCAAATCCGCCTCAACGACACGGAGCGCCTCATCCTTGGCGGCAATCTCATCACCGACCACGCGCATCTCTTCCTTAACAGCAGCGACATCCTCGCCCGCCTTCACGCGCAGACCGATTGATTTGGAAACATCATTACGTTTTGATTTGAGCGCATCCACCTCCGTAACAATCGAACGGCGCTTCGCATCAAGTTCAAGTACATTATCAACCAACGCCGTATCCATCCAACGACGCTTTAATCCCTCGCGTACTTCATCAGGAGTCTCGCGAATTCGTTTCATATCCAACATAACGTATCCTCTTTTCCATAAAACTACCGCTATATTTAACCACACCTCGCCTCGAAATGCGATCCTCAAACGCATCGAAAGCGCAGGACACACAAACGTCCTCACTCGATCAACGTCGCGAAACAGAATCGATATCCATCAAAACTCAAAAATCTTTGCAGGAACACCAATCACCGTTTTTCGTGCAGGGACATCCTGAATGACAAGACTGCCTCCACCGATGACAGCCCAATCTCCCACACACTTGTGCGGAATAATATGCGCACCGGGATGAACCATGACGCCTTCCCCCAAAACCACTCCACCTGCTGCTCCAACATGTGCCGCAAGATGAGCATAATCGCCAATCACCGCATCATGCCCAACCGCCGCCGCATGAAATAGACAGACGTGCCGACCGAGTTTAACATCGCATGTCACCTCGGTAAATGCATCGAAAAAGCACCCCCCCCCATCAGAAACATTTTGATAGCAACGTGAGAATATATGTTTCAATGTTATGAACTGTCCGCCTTTTTCCTCTATCAGCTCTGCATATTTTTTGCGCCACTTGGGCTCTCCCATCGCACAAAAGAAAACATCATCAGGCTGAATCTCATAAGACTCGCAAGTCCCTAAAATAGGTGGATAACCGGAAAATCCATCCAGCGCCTCTCGCTTCGAGTCTAAAAATCCCTTAAACACAAATTCGGAACCAAATCCCAAAAGATCCATACGACGAGCAAACATCTCGCGTCCAAATCCTCTTGCGCCAACGATAATACACTGTTTCATAGCTCCCCTTTTGCGTGTCATTCTATCATACACACGTAGCACGCTGAAGACTAAAGTGCCACCATATGATCAGCAAAAAAAGCCGTCTCTTTCGTTCCATCATACGGTTGATCCAACATATAATTTGCGTTCGCTCGAATATTATCAGCCGTAGTATTAAACAAATCAGCCTCCGAAAGAATATAAGCTCCAGCTTCTCCCACAGGAGATGAACGAATCATCCCCATTGAGTCCATCGCCTCCTCCAGTCGCGCATCCTTAAATGCTTTTACACCCTGATAGCGAACATTCAGCCAGAAAGTTTTTTCTTCACTCACTCCATTGATATCTGTAACTTTCCCTGTAAACGCACGGTCATATCGATACGGGACGTCAAGACATCTCTCAACGTAATGTGTGTAAGTGGCACAGAGATGCGGACGCGTCCCAAAGAAAAGAAACTTCACGCGTTGCGTAGCAGACAGCTTCCGAAGAATATCAAAGGAGGAGCCTGCACCACATGAATGTGTTCCTATCTTCGTGGCAATTTCCATATGCTGCCCCCATACGGCAACAGACATCAGTGGATCCAACGAACGTACAACATCAGCACGTTTCCGAAAAGCTTCATTGAGGACACCCATTGGCGTTTTAGATGAACGAACATCATACGCCACTCCATTACAAAAACTGAATGTAAACGTCGGGAAGCAAATCGTTTTTACTCCAAGACCAAGAATTACGTCAAGAATTTCCGAACAAAGAACGCTCCGTGACAATTTGAAATTAGGCATTCCAAAGGAAAGATCCGTATGGACAAAAAGAATATCCGTCTGATCTGCGCCAATACCGCGAAGCGCAGTATCCATTAAATCCGCAGAAACAGATGCGCCATCTTTTGTATAAAAAAGCGATGTATTCGACATAAGACTATCCTCTTTTCTGAGACATATTCACGGAACGACCACCATCCACACTCATCTGTTGCCCCGTTACCCACGAGGCATCCTCTGACAACAAAAATGCAATACTCGAAGCTACCTGTTCAGGGCGCCCGACGCCCAGCGGATAATCCGCATTGAACGCCTTCACAATCGCTTCATCTTGAAAAGCTTCTCTCGCCATCTTAGAGGGGACTGCGCCCGGTAACACACTGTTAATTCTAATCGGTGCAATTTCCGGCGCAAGATTACGAACATATCCATCGAGCGTTGCTTTTGAAGCGCCATAAAGAGAATGTCCATTCGCTCCAAATCGTGCATAGAGCGAAGAAACGTAAACGATACTTCGTAACGTTTTCTTCGCTATTTTCACTTTAAGAAGCGATGCCGTCAAAAGCATCGCTGAAAATGCGTTGACATTAAAAGCCTGTTCGAGAGCTTCTGGCGTAAGCGTACGAGCTGCCAAGACAGGTGCAACGCCAGCAACATGAACAAACGCCTCCAAAACAACTTGACGTTCTTTTATAAATGTTTCGAAATCAGCTTGAAGATTTTGCGTCTTAGATAAATCTGAAACCCAAATAAAATGACGTTCGGGCGATGGAAGTGTACGGCGAAGTTCCTCTAAGCGAAGAGGATCGCGCCCTTGTAAAAGAACTGATTGAGACGAACGCTCCACCAAATGATGCGCCAAAGCCGTTCCAATCGCAGAGGTCGCCCCCGTGATAAGAACGCTCATAATTTCACCCCGTAATATTGATTGTCCGACCGCCATCGACCGTCAGTTGCTGCCCCGTAATCCATGTCGCTTTTTCCGAACACAGAAATGCCACCGCATCGGCTATCGCTTGTGGCGTTCCAATCCCCAATGGATAAGTCGCAGCCATCCGTTTTACGACCTCGCTGTCGGAAAAAATCGCTTCTGTCATCGGCGTGCGCACCGCTCCCGGCAACACCGAATTGACGCGCACCGCTGGCGCAAGTTCGACCGCCAAACAACGCATCATCCCGTCCACCCCACTTTTGGAGGCTCCATATGCCGAAAATGCCTTTGCTCCACGATTGCTGATATTGCTTGAAACGAAAACAATGGACTTTAATGCGCCGTGATTGATCGGGCGACTGACTAAAACACGTGTCAACATCATGGGCGTAAGCAGATTGACTTCCAACATTGCACGCACTTTTTCCGGCGTTGAAACTCGCAAAGGCAAAAGCCCCATACATCCTGCGCAAGAAGCAAAGGCTTCGACGCAAATTCCGTTGGATTTGAGCGCTTCGGAAAGAGCCTCTTGTGCCGTTTCCGCCTCCCCAAGTTCCAGCGAAAGGCATATCCCCCCCCCCCGTAATGACTTACGCGTCTCCTCTAAACGCGCATGATTCCGCCCACAAAGAATGACATCATAATTCTTTGACAACTCAATTGCGACCGATTGCCCGATCCCAGAAGATGCGCCTGTCACCAATGCCCATGCCATTATAAACTCCTCTTCATTGAGCCGTAAATCCACCATCCACCGCATAAATCGCGCCGGTTGTCCATCGCGCCGCGTTTGAAAGTAAAAACGCAATCGTTGCCGCAATATCTTCTGGATGCCCAACACCTAGAGGTGCAAGCGAATCAATCATTGCAGCATGACTTGCATCAAACATCGTATTGACCGTTGTCATCATTTGCGTTTTCACAAAGCCCGGTGCCACACAGTTCACACGAATTTTACGCGGTGCCAATTCAATCGCCAAAGCTTTGGTCATAGACTGTACTGCGCCTTTACTCATCGCATAACCGACATTCGCAGCCGAGCCAACATTCGCATAAACCGAAGACACGAAAACAATACTTCCTTCTCCTTCAGAAACACGACGATTGGAAAAAAGTTGCGCTAAAAGTGTCCCTGCTGCTGCATTCACTTGCCACACTTTTGAAAATCTTTCCCAATCCAATGTTTTCAACGGACAGACGTAAGGAATCCCGGCAATATGCGCTAACCCTGTGAGCTTCCCCGATTCTGCAACCGCCTTGAGGACTTCCCGACGCGTTTCCTCGACATTCGATAAGTCGGCAACGATCGCCGTTAACTTCCCCGCACCACCTTCATTACACACGTGTAGGGTAGTGTTAAGACGTTCCGCATCTTGATCCAGTAAGAACAGATCCGCGCCAAGCGAAGCACACAAACGAGCTGTTGCCAAGCCAATACCAGAACCTGCCCCCGTGATAAGAATACGAGAACCACCAAGACTCATCGGATTTTCAAACATCGTACTTACTTCGTCTTTCGCGCAACAATCACATCCACAAGTGCACCCACCGTCTTGATCGTACGCAATTCGGTAGAGGGAAGTGTAAATCCATAGGTTGAATCGCACATTGCAATAATTGACAATGCCGCCAACGAATCCCAGTTTTCAAAGTCACGCAAGACGTCTTCCATTGCGACCGTATCCACTTCAAAAATCTCGGCTAACTTCTCCATGATGTCTTCATTCATTTTCATCTTCCTTTATGAGTGATTAGGGTATTCAAAAACACGACAAAAATCCAATGGGCCACAGTTCATAATCATTCCTGCCCACGAAAGACCAACGCCAAACCCGGCGAAAAAAACTGTCAACGTTTCTTTGCACAATCTTTCGGCATAATTGAGCACCGTTGCCGCAGGCACTGTTCCACCACTACTATTCCCCCACCGCTCAACCACATTCGCTGGCATCTTCTCGGCGGGAACGCCCAATTTTTCAGCAAGTTTCTGTAGCATAAACCGATTGGGCTGATGAAACAGATAGGCATCAATTTCATCTTTCGATTTACCACTACGCACAATCAGTTCCTCTAAATCTTTTGGAACATCTGCCATCACAAAATTGAAAACGTCCTGCCCCTGCATAATCAAATTGTCATCCGATCGGAAATTGCCTTCCGCATCTTCTTTCATTTCAGCTGTTGCTGCCGAGTGTGGCAACCGTAGACCTCCGGCAGGAATACGAAGGGACAGGGCGCGCGATCCATCATTCTTCATAAAGGCAACAATCGGGATCGACGACGACGCGTCTTTTTCGACAATCGTAACAGTTGCCGCATCACCAATTAAAGGATAACTATTCCGATCCTTCGCAGAGACTTTACGGCTCAAGACATCGGAAGTCACAACCGCGACTTTATGAATTGCAGGCTGCTCCAGCAACATAAACGCTTGAACCAAGCCCTCTTCAAACGCACTACAGCCTTGCACCAAATCCAAACAGATGACGTCTTGACGCAATCCAAGCCGTCCGTGAATAATTCGGCTCGTGGGCGGCATCGGATAGTCTGGAGTAACGGTCAAAAAAACCAAAGCATCAATTGTTTGCAAATCCAGTAAATGCTCAGCAACCAATTGTTCAAACGCATACACCGCTAAATCAGAACTACAAACGCCTTCTTCCACCACACGATGACGATCATACCCCATAACCATCGCCAATTTACGTGAACGCGCCGGACTGAAATTGAAGTTTGCCATATCATCAGCAAATGTCCGCTCTCTTTCCGGAACAACCACCGCCATTCCAGAAATCCGCTTCCCATGAAATGTCAAATCCATTATTTACTTCTCTCTACGAGTGCCACAATCTCATTGATATTTGCGAAATTCTCGGGGACAATCGCCATCCCGTCAATATGAATACCAAAGGTCTTATCTAATTCCGCCACAAGCGTCACCAAATCAAAAGAGTCCAACATCCCCTCTTCAAAGAAATTCTCCACGCCGTCAAATTCAAACTCCGGACGAATCCCACGTAAAATTTCAATCACTTGTTCGTTCATTAAAATCCCTTTCTTCTACTGTCATTTCATCGATCCGCAAACAACCATCCAAAAGCCTCAGGAACGGTACTTGCAGCGCTTCTTCCACGATACCGCAGCGGGCGTAAGCCGCCATACATACTCGTTCTTCTTCCGCAGACATAAACGACACCTTCCAAATGCGCCGCCCCGCGAAAAAGGCTCCTTTGTAAGGTCGCGTAATTGCACGCACAAGATCAAATACTTGCTGTTTACCCTGCCTTAAATTGATGATAGCAAACTCGGGTTGAAATTTCCCGTAATAAATGCCACTTTCACCTTCTTGAGGCGCGCCTCTTTCACCTTTCGCAATCGCCGCTACAGCATCCGAAACAGTGTCACAATAAATCGGAAGCATACGCCTTTGAAGATCGAAAACTGTTTCCTCCGAGAGAATCGGAACCTTTATTTGCCGAACAATTGCGCCCGTATCCGCCTGATCCGCAATAAAATGTACCGTAATCCCCGTCTCTTTTTCTCCATTGATTATCGGCCAGTGTTGTGGAGACATTCCGCGATACTTCGGTAAAAGAGAGGGATGAAGATTGATTGCGCCCAAACGTGGCAATTGATAAATCTCACGCCGTAACAGCTTTGAAAAGTGAACACTGACCAAAAGGTCCGGATGCGTCTCGCGCATTCCCTTCATCACAACAGGACCATTAACATCACGCGCTCGAACATACATCAGCTGATTTCGAGCGCACCACCGTTCCAACCGCTTGGACGTAGGATTTGAAAAATAAGGAGAAACCACGAATACGATTGTATGTTCTTTGACCAATCGCTCTAAGACCGCAAGCCCAAAATTATCTTCCGAAAAAAAGGCGATTCGCATACGCTCCTCCTTATGCCGCCGCGAGGAGCGTCGTTAATTTACACCAAACTACCCCCCCCCATCGGATTTATTAGTACGTGATCAATCCTATCCTCTTCCTTAAATCCGTAATGGAGATAAGGACTTATTGCCGTAGCATTATCTTCAAAAACCCACAAGATTTGACGTTTCGTTTGCGCTCCTCTAGCGAAAAAAGCACGAAGCAATAGAGCTCCGACGCCTTGCCCTCGTGCTTCC
>JAVVWU010000028.1:0-21049 GCA_036651955.1 Kiritimatiellia bacterium | reverse complement strand
AAGTACCTATAAAGATATGGGTGAGAGAGATAACGATCGTCCAAAGGTGAGTGGGATCTTTAATACCCAAGGGAATAGCGCGGTGACATTTGTTCTCTTTAACATTTGGAATATGAAAAACGCGAACGACCGGGCGGTGGAGATGTTGACGGTCGATGGACTTTCAACCACGAGCGATAGCACGGTGGATCTCGGAATGATGACGTGGGTCAATAATGCGACGCATCATACAACGATGTCGGTGCCGGAGCCGACCGTCTTTGCACTATTGGCGCTGGGCGTGGCTGCGGTCGCGCTGCGTCGGAAACATTAAGCGCCCTGCGTCTACTGAAGCGCCGCTCTTTAACCGGAGCGGCTTTTTCGTTTAACAGGGGGCGGCTTTGCTAGAATAGTCACATCATGATTACATTTGTCAGTGGCATCGATACCGATGTCGGCAAAAGTTTTGCCACGGGATGGCTCGCGAGCCGCCTTTTGGAGGCCGGTCGGCGCGTGATCACCCAAAAGCTCGTACAAACGGGCAATCTCGACCTGTCGGAGGATATTCTCCTGCATCGTCGTATGATGAACTGTGGTTTACTACCGGAAGACCGGGCGTATTTAACCATGCCAGAGGTTTACTCCTATCCTTGTTCGCCACATTTGGCGGCGCGGATGGATGGACGTCCGTTGAATCTCGAAAAGATTGCGGCGGCGTCGGCGGAACTTGACGGTCGTTATGAAGAAGTTCTCTTGGAAGGCGCCGGAGGCTTGATGGTGCCGCTGACGGACGATCTTCTGACGATTGACTTTATTGCCGAGCATAACTATCCGTTAATCTTCGTGACCGGCGGATCGTTAGGCAGTATCAATCACACGTTGCTGTCGTTGGAAGCGATTGAGAAGCGCAAGATTCAGTTGGTGCGCGTGATTTATAATTTGTGGTCGGGGCGGCACGATCCGGTGATTGATGCCGATACGAAAGATTATCTTCAACGCGTGATTCATACGCGATTTCCTTCAGCTTTGTGGGAGACTTTACCGATTGTGAACCATGCGTCCCATTAAAAATACGTTACCGGTTAATTTGCTTTTGGAAGGCAGCACTGTTTTGGTGGTCGGCGGTGGACGCGTGGCGTTGCGTAAGACGCGCACCGTCTTGGACGCCGGCGCGTCGGTGCGTGTCGTTTGCCCGAAGGCGTTGGTTGAATTTTCACTGTTGCCGGTGGAGTTGCGAACGAAGTGCTTTGATCCTGCCGATTTGACGGCGGTGCGTGTCGTTTTTGCCTGTACGGATGATAAGTGGGTCAATCGCGCCGTGTTGGAAGCGGCGCGTGCGGCAGCGATTCCGTGCTGTTGCGCCGATGGGCACTGGGCGGAAGCGGACTTCATTGTGCCGGCGATTGTGCGAACAGAGGAGTTGCTGTTTTCCGTTTCCACAAATGGGCGGAGCTGTCGGGAGGCGAAAGAAGTCAAAGCGGTGCTGGAGCGTTTCTTGCGCTATGCGGCGCCGGGGACGCTCTATATTCACGGGATTGGACATGAGACGTGTGCGTTGAGAGACGTCGCAACGTATGCGCTTCCGACGGTGGAAGCGCGCGCGGCGGTTTCCAAACGGTTGGGATTTCTCAACGGGTTGTATGAGTGGTGTTTCGTCAATACGTGTAATCGGATTGAACTGATCGCGTGGGCGACACCGGAATTGATTGCCAGTGGACTTTTGAACCATGCCTTACATTTACCGGCGCAGGCGCATAGCTATCAAGGCGATGCGGCGATGCGCTATCTGACGTTTGTTTTGGCAGGGTTGCGGGCGCAGATGTTGGGCGAGTTTCATATCGTGGGGCAGATTCGCGACGCATTTAATGAAGCGCGTGAACAAGGATGGGCGAAAGGTCCGCTTCAAGAAGTCTATGCGAAAGTCTTACGCCGATCGCAAGCCGTTCGGACCGCCGTGGCGCCGCATATTCCTGAGATGGAAATTGAAGATCTTGCGCTTGAAGGCGCGACGGGGAAAGTTGTGATTGCCGGAACCGGTGCGTTGGGACGTGCCGTACGGGCAAAATGTCAACGGTTGGGCGTCGCGTATGAAGTGCTGTATCACCAAACGAAGCCGGAAGGCGACTGCGTGAGCCGTCCATTGACAGAATGGCGTGCGGCGATGGTCGGTGCGACGCGTTTCGTTTCTGCGTTGACCGTTCCGGCGCCGCTTTTTGATGCGGCGGCACTCGGTGTGCCTTGTTACGATTTGGGCGTGCCGCGGAATATTACCGGTGCGGACGTATTGGACTTGGATGCGCTTAAGGGGGCATGGCTTCGGGCGCATGGTTGTTTAGAGGCTATTTTTGCTGTGGCAGAAAAGGCGTATCAGGAGGTTTGCCGTGGAGAATGAACGGTGTACCGAACCTTTGAAGGTCGGCGCGCGTGATTCCGCACTGTCGTTGCTTCAAGCGCAAAGCGCCTTGGATCAACTGAGCGCGGAGACGCGGCTTTCCTTTGTCCTGCAGCCTTTTTCCTCTCCCGGCGATCGCGACAAAGTGACTGATTTACGTCAAACGCCGGGCAACTTTTTCACACAAGATTTAGATGAAGCGCTCCTGACGGGGGCGCTGGACTTTGCCATTCATTCGGCGAAAGATTTACCGGAAAAACTTGCCGAAGGGCTGGATTGGTTTTGGCTGCCATGGCGAGAGGATTCGCGCGATTGTATCGTAGCCACGACGGCGTCGCCGCATCGGATTGGCGTGAGCTCTGCACGGCGTGAAGCGTTTGCACGGCTTTCCTTCCCCGAAGCGGAATGCTGTACGTTACGCGGAACGATTCCTGAACGTTTGGCGCAGTTGGATGCCGGTACGTATGATGCGTTGATTGTGGCGTCGGCGGCACTGCACCGTTTAGGCTTGGCGCATCGTATTACGCGTTATATTTCAGTGGCGGAACTTCCGCCACCGCCGGGGCAGGGCGTTCTCGCGGTGACCTTTCGGCGTAACGATCGGCGGCTTCGGGCGCTCCGTAATCTCTACATAAAGGCGGTGCGCTTTATCGGGGCAGGCGTCGGCGATGCGGAACTCTGCACGATTGCCGGCTTACGTGAATTGCTTCAGGCGGAATGTGTGATTTATGATGCTTTGATGGATGACAGTTTGCTCGACTTTGCCCATGGGCAAGGCGGATTGGCGCCGTTGGATAAATGGCGTGCGGTGCGTTCCTTTGAAGCGATTTATGTCGGCAAACGCAGCGGCGCACATGCGATGAAGCAGGAGGAGATTACCGCCTTGATTGGCGAACATGTCCGTCGCGGCGAACGCGTCGTGCGGCTCAAAGGCGGTGATCCCGGAATGTTCGGACGACTGTCGGAAGAAGTCGATGCGCTGACGGCGGATGCGATTCCTTTTCGTGTATGGCCCGGCGTTTCGGCGTTGAATGCCGCAACGACTGCGACCGGCATGCTCCTGACGCAGCGCGGTGAGAGCAAAGGTTTTTGTGTGGAGACGCCACGCAGTCAAGGGGAAGCCAAGACCGATATTTACTTTATGGCGTTAGGCGTCGTTGAGGAAATTGCGCGCCGTTATGCGCCCGAAACGCCGGCGGCGATTGTCTACGATGCCGCTTCGCCGGCGCAGAAGATTGTGCGTGGAACGGTGGCAACGCTTCGTAATGCCACGGTAGAGGCGCCGGGACTTTTGATTGTCGGCGCCGCCGCACTTCGAGGCTTTGATTTGACGTTGGGTCCGCTTGGCGGTCGGCGCATTTGGGTGACGGGAAGTTCGTCCGTGGCGGAAAAAGCACGCGTCGCCATTACCGATTTGGGCGGTATCCCCGTGGTGCGTCCGCTGGTGTGGTTCGCTCCGACGGCAACGCTGAAGATTCGCCCGAGCAAAGGTTACAATCTGCTCCTTTGCACTTCGCCGACGGCGGCGCGGATGCTGTTCTCGCAGATGGTCAGCCCCATTTACTTTCTCCCCAAGAAAATTGCCGTGACAGGACCGGGAACGGCGGAAATCTTTGCGCCGTATCATGTGGATTTAATTCAACCGGAGAAAGACTTTTCCGCGCGCGGACTGTTGGCAACGTTGCCGGAAGATTTGTCGGCGATGAAGATTTTACGCATTCGCAGTGAAGAGGCGGGCCCTTCGCTTGCCGAGGCGCTTCGGGCACGCGGTGCGAAGGTCAAAGATTATCCGCTTTACCAAACGCGTCCGTTGACAGCAGTCGAAGTGCCACCGCATGACGCCGTCTTTTTGGCGAGCAGTTCGGCGGCGGAAGCGTGGCTGCTGAACGCTGCACCACAAGGGCAAGAGATTGTGGTGATGGGAGAGCCAACGGCGAAAACGTTGCGTGAGATGGGACTGGAGCCGACGGTGGTGGCGCCGGTGCAAACGGTGCGGGAAGCGATTTTCGCCTATGCCTTACGGTGTGCCCATGTGTGATGGCGTCATGCAGTCGGAGCCGATTGCGGCGATTGCTACGGCGCCCGGTGTCGGCGGCATTGCCGTGCTCCGGATGAGTGGGGACGGCGTCTATGCGATTGCCGATGCGTTGACGCGCCTTCGTGTGCCACCGTCGCAACGTGCCGCCGGAACGTTTGTCCATGCGGAGCTTTTCGATGCCGAAGGGCAGCTCTTGGATGATGCGCTGGTCTTGTGCTTCCGTGCGCCTCACAGTTACACCGGCGAAGATACGGTGGAGCTTCAGCTGCATGGCGGACGGGTGGTGTCGGAACAGGTGTTGGAATGCGTGTGGGCGTTGGGCGCACGTCCTGCTGCGCCCGGTGAATTTACGAAACGCGCCTTTCTGAATGGACGGCTTGATCTTACGCAAGCGGAAGCGGTTGCCGATGTGATTGCGGCGCGAAGTCCGCGTGCAGAACGTTGTGCGCGTGCCGCGCTCAACGGGCGTTTGGGAACGGCACTCTCGCCTTTATACGAAGCCACGCTGGCACTGTCGGTGCAAACGGAACATTTGTTGGACTTTGACGAAGGCGAACTGCCGGAGCGCTTCTTTGTGGAGACGCGCGAACGGTTGGCGCAAATCGTTCAACGTATTTCGGCACTGTTGGCGACATGGCACGAAGGACGCTTACTGCGTGAAGGTGCGCGTGTCGTCCTTGCCGGAAAACCGAATGCGGGCAAGTCATCGTTACTTAATCTCTTATTAGGCTATAACCGCGCCATTGTGAGTGCGGAAGCCGGCACGACGCGCGATTCCATTGAAGAAACGTTTTTGGTTGATGGCGTGCCGATTCGGTTGATTGATACGGCGGGCTTGCGTGAAACGGCCTGTGCGATTGAAAACGAAGGCGTGGATCGGACGCGTGCACTGCTCGCGGAGGCGGACGCGGTGCTGTACTTGATTGCGGTCGATGATAGCGATACGGCGCCCGAAGGTGCCACGGTGCTTCATACCAAAGGCGACCTCTGCCCCGAACGCTGCGATACGCTCAGTGTGCTGACGGCACCGGACGTTGCGCGCGCTCAAGTCTGTGCGAAGCTTCGGGAGATTTTGCGTCTTGAAGCCGGTGAAACGGACAGTGCGACGTTGGCGACTTCACGGCAGTTTTCGGAACTGTCCACGGCGGCGACGGCGCTCGGTGCGGCGGAAGAAGCGTTGGCACGCGGCGAGATGGGCTATGTGCCGGCGGCGCAACAGCTGCGCGATGGCGCAGAAGCGTTGGGGCGCATTCTCGGGCGCACCTATTCCGAAGATTTATTGGAGCGTGTCTTTTCGACGTTTTGCGTCGGCAAGTAGCATCGCAGAGCGCCGACGTCACCAACGAATGGGAGCTTGACCGTGCGCGCGCAGATCGGCGTTGGTCTTGGAGAAATGGTGGCAGCCGAAGAAGCCGTTATACGCCGAGAGCGGCGACGGATGTGCGGCGATTAAAATACAATGTTTGGAACGGTCAATCAGCGGAATTTTGGCTTTTGCCTTTGCTCCCCATAAAAGAAAAACGAGATGTTCTTTCTTTTCGGAAAGTTCGTGAATAATCGTGTCGGTAAAATCTTCCCAGCCTTGATGGGCGTGCGAGAGCGGCGCGTGAACGCGCACGGTTAGAAGCGCATTGAGCAGGAGTACGCCTTGTTGCGCCCAAACGGTTAAATCGCCGTCTTGTAGCTGTGTTTCGCCGACATCGTCACGCAATTCCTTGAGAATATTCCGAAGCGACGGTGGCGGCGGTTGCGGCGAACGAACGGAAAATGCCAAGCCGTGCGCCAGTCCCGGCGTGGCGTAAGGATCTTGCCCGAGAATGACGACGCGCACCTTTTCAAACGGACAGAGGAGCAGTGCCTGATAGAGATCTTCTCGCGGCGGAAGTACCGTTTCGTGTGCATAAGCGTTCTCGACGAACTGATGCAGACGTGCAAAGGTCGGCGTCCGTAAAAAGTCGTGAACAATCTCTCTCCAGTCAGTTTTCATAGGCAAAGTATAACACGCGGCGTTCTGCCGGCGCTTTGTCGCTCCTCCTTGAACGCGCCACTTCGGACGCTTTCGCTTCTCAAGAGACAAATATCGTATTGATGCCTCGTAATCTTTGCTATAATTATAGACAATCTCACTGAACGAAAAAGTTCGTATGCATAGAAGGAGCAGAACACGGTTATGGCAAAAACAGCGGCAAAGAAACCCCTTCCGATAAAGGGCAAAACGTCGGCACCGGCAAAGACCTTGACCTCTGCGGTAAAAAAATCCACGGTCAAGACGGTGACAGCGCAGAAGGTCGCGGTGAAAACAGTGTCCAAGGCGGTTGCCGCTACGGCGAAAGAGACCGTTGTGAAAAAAGGCACGCCAGCGAAGAAAAGCGCTCCTGTAAAAGCAGTTAAGCCTGCCACCGCTCCGGCGAAGGCTCCCGAAAATAAAAAGAGTGCTCCGGCGAAAGCGAAGCCGGCGCTTCAGGCAAAGGCTGTCTCTACACCTCGTCCTTTAACGAAAAAAAGAACGATCACCGTTGAAACGGTGACGGCGGAACTTTCTATTGAAATGCCGGCACGTGCTTCTGCGCGTGCCAAAGGCAAGGTCAAGGGGACGGTGGAGCCGGAAGAGCAGCACGCTCAAGAAAATGAACCGGGCAGTCTTGCGGCGGCGATTGCTGCCGTTGAACCACCGCGCAAGCGTGGACGTGGCGGACGCAAAGCCAACGAAGAGAGCGCGCCGGAAATGATTTCCGACAGCGACCTTGATCTTGATTTTACCGATGCTGAAAATGTTGGCGGCGTACTGTATGACAAGACGCAGCACCACGATGTGTTGAAGCGCAACCAAGCTCTTCCGGCGGAAGATGACGAAGACAGTTCAATGGACGACGAGTCGGCATTGGCAGGTCTTGCACGCGGCTCCGATATGCGTTCAGTCTTTCAGCAGACAGAGGAAGAGGCGAAGAAGCAACGCGCCTTAGAAGATTTAGATGCGCTGGAAGAACGTGAAGAATGCCGAGATCGTGTGAAGCAGCTGGTCGCCTTGGCGGAACGTCAAAGTCGCGTACTGTCGATTGAATCGGTCAATTCCTTTTTGCCGAAAGAGATTATTCGCGATAGCGAAATCGAAGTCTATTTGAACATTCTTAACGCGATGGGCGTTAAGGTCGTTTCAGCGGAAGAATTTGAAGATGCCGTAGAGTCGCAGGATGATGAGCTGCGGAGCGGCGGGCGCGTCGATTATATTGATGATCCGATCCGAATGTATCTGCATCAGATGGGACAGGTCGCGCTGTTGACGCGTGAACAGGAAGTCGAGATTTGCAAGCGGATTGAAGCGTCTGAAGCGGCGATTCGAGAAAGTTTCAACCAGTTGCCGGTGGCACCGCGTTTGTATGCGTGGGTGTTACAAGGCTTGGAAGTGGGACGGGAACGTTTCGACCGTGTGGTGACCGATAAATACACCGATAGCCGCGATCACTATGTTGAAGTGATGCACCCGGTGCAAGAGGTGCTCAATCAGATGGGCGATGAGATGACGGCGGCGTACGGGAAACTGTCGGCAAGCACGGACGCGGCGGCGATCAAGCGTGCACAAAAAACGATTACCGAATTGTGCGGACAGATGCTTGAGAAATACAGCACGTTGCAATTTAAGCAGAAGATGCTGGAAACGATCTGCGGATATGCCGAGACACGTCATTTTCGCCCGTACAAAGAACTTTTGTTGGAACAGAAGCACTTGATGCGTCAAGGCAAGAGTAAACGGCGTGAACAGAAGTTGGCAGATGTGGAAATGCGCAAAGTGAAAGCGGAACGCGATTTCGGAATGCCGGCAGAAGATTTCATTCACCGTTTCGAGGGGCTTCGAGCCTCGTTGCGTGATGGCGCACAGGCGCGTAAAGAAATGGTCGAGGCGAATTTACGTCTCGTGATTTCGATTGTGAAGAAGTATATGAATCGCGGCTTGAGTTTCTTGGACTTGATTCAAGAAGGGAATACCGGCTTGATGAAAGCCGTCGAGAAGTTCGAGTATAAGCGCGGTTATAAATTCTCCACCTATGCGACGTGGTGGATTCGGCAGGCGGCGACGCGTGCCATTGCGGATCAGGCACGAACGATTCGTATCCCCGTGCATATGATTGAAACGATCAACAAACTTTTGCGCGTGCAAAAGAAGTTGCTTCAGGAGCTCGGTCGTGAGCCGACGCCGGAAGAAACAGCAGAAGAGATGGGCTTGCCCGTTGAACGTGTTCGTGCAGTGTGTAAGATGGCGCAACAGCCGATCTCGTTGCAAAGCCCCGTGGGCGATGGCGACGATGCACACTTTGGTGACTTCATTGAGGATAAAACTGCCGAACGTCCCGAAGACGTCACGGCGTATATGATGCTGAAAGAGCGCTTGCGTGAAGTGCTTTACTCGCTCAATGAGCGGGAGCGTCAAGTCCTCGATTATCGTTTTGGCCTTACCGACGGATTCTCACGCACGTTGGAAGAGGTCGGAAGAATGTTTGCTGTGACGCGCGAACGCATTCGTCAGATTGAGGCGAAAGCGCTGCGTAAGCTTCGTCACCCCACCCGTTTGAAAAAGCTTGAAGGCTTCATCGGCGGGAAATAACCACAGACCCCAAGGAAGAGAGATTAGCAAGATTATGAGCCTGTTTACATTCATCGGAAAGTTATTCGGCGGAACTCCCGCCTCCAAAGGTCCACAAGAACTCATTGAGATTTATGTCGGCAATATCAGCTACGACATGACCGGTGAGCAATTGCGCAAAGCGTTTGCCAAATTCGGCACCGTGAAGAGTGCGCGCGTGATCGACAACCGTTTTAATCACAAGAGTAAAGGCTTTGGCTTTGTCGAGATGATTTATCGTCCCGAAGCGGAAGCGGCAATCAAGGCGCTGCACGACAAGAATATTATGGGTCGTCGTCTTCGCGTGAATGAAGCGAAGAATAAGACGCGTGAATAAGACGCGTGAATAGCCGCCCCGAACTCGGGGCTCTTTTTTTGAACGTACCTTCAAGGAGTAGTTATGGCTGCCACAAATCCGGTAAAAACAGACACGGTTGTCCTTCCCACCAATCATCCCACCGCCGAAATGACAGCCCAAGGGCTGGCGCAAGACTTCCTCTGGAATATGCGCTTTTCGCTTGCCAAGAGTGGTGATCGCGCCACGGAACGTGACTGCTATAAAGCGCTTGCGTTTGCCGTTCGTGATCGTATTGTTGATCGTTGGATGGCGACGCAAGATGCCTATCGCACGGCGAAGGTCAAACGCGTTTATTATCTTTCACTCGAATTTCTCATTGGGCGACTGTTGGGAAATAACGTGATTAACCTTGGCATGGAAGCGCAGTGCCGTGAAGCGATGGACTCGCTGGGGCTGGACTGGAACCGTTTGCGCGACTATGAAATGGATGCCGGATTGGGCAATGGCGGTCTGGGACGTTTGGCTGCCTGTTTCCTTGATTCGCTTGCCACGATGAACCTCCCTGCCACCGGCTACGGCTTGCGTTACAACTACGGCATTTTCCGTCAGCGGATTGTTCAAGGGGAACAGAAGGAAGAGCCGGATAACTGGTTGAAGTACGGCTATCCGTGGGAAATTCAACGTCCCGAATATACGACGCTGGTGTCTTTCGGCGGTCATGTCGAACATTACACCGGACGCATGGGCGGCGATGAGTGGGTCTGGGTGCCGGCGCAGCAGGTCGTCGCCGTGCCTTACGATTTACCGGTCGTCGGATACAAAGGAACGACGGTCGGAACGTTGCGTTTGTGGAGCGCACAGGCGACCAACGATTTCTCCCTCGAAGAGTTTAACCGCGGCGACTATATCGAAGCGGTGGAAAGCAAAGTGTTGGCGGAGAACTTGACGAAGGTGCTCTATCCGAACGACACCACGACGCAAGGCAAAGAGCTTCGGCTTCGTCAGCAGTATTTGTTTGTGGCGGCTTCGGTGCATGATATTCTGCGCCGCTTCAAAGCCGAAGGGCATGAGTTGAAGCATTTGCCTAAATATGCCTTTATTCAACTGAATGATACGCATCCAACGTTGGTGATTCCGGAACTGATGCGTATCTTGGTCGATATTGAAGGCGTCAAGTGGGACGAAGCGTGGAAGCTCACGCGTGCATGTACCGGCTACACGAACCACACGGTGCTTCCTGAAGCGCTTGAAAAGTGGGCGGTGCCTTTGATGGAACGTGTCTTGCCGCGTCATATGCAGATTGTTTATGAAATCAATGCGCGCTTCCTTCAGCAGATGGCAGGACTTTATCCGGGCGACATTGCGCGTTTGGCGCGGATGAGTTTGATTGATGAAGGCGGCGATAAGGCGGTTCGTATGGCGAACCTCTGCCTCGTCGGCAGCTCTGCCGTCAATGGCGTGGCGGCACTTCATACGGAAATTCTCAAAAAGACCATCTTCAAAGATTTCTTTGACGTGATGCCCGATCATTTCTCCAATAAGACCAATGGCATTACGCAACGCCGTTGGCTGCTCAAGGCAAATCCGCGGTTGGCATCGCTCATTACCGAAACGATCGGCGATGAATGGATTACCGACCTCTCCCAACTGAAAGCGTTGAAGAAATTCACCGAGGACAGTTCTTTCTTGGCGCGGTTTGCCGAGATTAAACATGCGAACAAGCAAATCTTGTCCAATACGATTTTCAACACGCTTGGCTTCCAAGTTTGCCCCGATGCCATCTTTGACGTTCAAGTCAAACGGTTGCACGAGTACAAACGCCAACTGTTGCTCGTGCTGTACATCATCACGCTCTTTAATCGGCTCATTGAGAAGCCCGATTCCGATATTCATCCGCGCGTTTTTGTCTTTGCGGCAAAGGCGGCGCCGGGCTATTGGCTGGCAAAGCTGATTATCCGTTTAATCCACGGTGTGGCGGAAGTCGTCAACAATCATCCGCTCGTGAAGGGACGGATCAGTGTCGTTTTCCTTCCGGACTATCGCGTTTCGCTCGCCGAGAAGATTATCCCGGCGGCGAACGTCTCCGAGCAAATCTCGCTCGCCGGTACCGAAGCGTCAGGCACAGGCAATATGAAGCTGATGCTCAATGGCGCTCTGACCGTCGGTACGCTGGATGGTGCCAATGTGGAAATCGCAGAAGAAGTCGGCAAAGACAATATCGTCATCTTCGGTCTTAAGACAGAAGAAGTCGAAGCGCTTCGCCCGACGTATAATTCCCGCGCGATTTACAATGCCAATCCGGAGATTAAGCGTGCGCTGGATATGATTAGCCGTAACGTTTTCTCTTTGATGACGCCCGGCATTTATGACCCGATTATTAAAAACCTGCTGGATTACAACGATTATTATATGCTTCTGAAAGATTTGCCTGATTACATCAAGGCGCAAGATCGGATTGAAGCACTGTATCGTAAGCCAAAGGCTTGGAATAAGGCGTCGTTGATGAACGTGGCGTGCTCCGGTAAGTTCTCCAGTGATCGTACCATTGCAGAGTATGCTGCGGACATTTGGCACTTGGATCCTTTCTTGATTAAGTAAGAAAAAGTTCTATCCGCTTAAAACCGCCCGTAACAAGGGCGGTTTTTTTGTGTCAACAGCGGCGCATTTCTAACGTTTTTCTCACGTGAGGCACATTCAATTGAAATAGAGCGATGCGATACTGTTCGCACACAAAAGGTAAAAAGCAAAGGAGAAAAATGGTTCATTTTCGATTACTTTCAACAAGCGCTCTTGCAACGGCTTCACTGTTCGCTTCCACCGTTTCATTCGCCGCTTCGCCGACCGTTGCGGACGAACCGCTTCAATCCGTAACGCCAATCGCGTTTGATTTTGGCGGAGAGCTTCGTCTGCGGTACGATGGCACGCACGCGTTGCCGACGAGTTCACATGGTGAATCGGAGAACAGTGACTATCTGCGTCTGCGGACACGGCTCTGGGGACAAATGACGGCGGGGCAACTCACCGGCTTTCTGCGTCTCGCCGATGAGTTCCGCTACTATCGCAGCCCGAACAGCGAGAAAGGTAAGCAACGCTTTCCGGATACGGTCTTTATCGACGCGCTTTATCTTAAGTACGCGGACGCGTTCAACGGCTTGATGACAATCACGGTCGGACGTCAGGAGATGGCGTTTGGTGCGAAGCGAATCATTTCGGACGGCACCGGCGGAGACGGTTCCCGTTCCGCTTATTTTGATGGCGCACGACTGACGTTAAACTTTGACCGTCAGCGGACGCTGGATCTGTTTGGCGTTTATATGGCGCGGCATGACTGGCTGCCGACGCTCGGCAAGAAACACGATGCCACCGAAGCGCATACGAAAGCTTACGATTATGAGACTTCGGGATACAATCAAACGGAATATGGCGCAGGGCTGTACTACCAAGATCGTTCCAACAAAGCGTTCGGATGGGACGCCTACTACGTGTACAAGGTGGAGGACGGCGAACATTCCAAGGTGATTAACAAAGTGACGAAAGGGACGCGCACGCTGTTTCAAACGTCCACTGCCGGCTTCCGTCTCTTGCCGCAGTTCACGGAAACGATTTCAGGCGAAGGCGAGTTTGCGCTTCAAGCGGGAACGGATTCGCTGCTGGCGGTAATGGCGTATGCCGGAGTCAGCTATGCACCGAAAGTAACGATGAAACCGAAACTGACGCTGGCGACGCAATTTCTCAGCGGCGATGAAAAAGGTTACCGCGGCGACCATGCGTGGCACGCCGTCTTTAATCGTGAGACCGGTATCGGCGAAGTGCCGGCACCGATGTATGACAAGTATGCGTACAACAACTTACTTTATCCTCATGTCAAAGTCGAACTCACGCCATTTGCCAATCATACCGTCGTGGCACAAGTCGGTCCGATGTTCGCCCCCGTTCGCGAAGAACGCACGGCGACCGAAGATTACGGCAACTTCCGCGGACTGTATGCGCAGGTTAAATATTCGTTCGCGGTGGGGAAATGTTTCGACGCAGCCTTGATGAAAGGCTTCTCGCTTGCCTTCACCGGAGAATATTTGGGCAAAGGCGATTATTTCAAAGACGATGCCGGTCGTGATGCACTCTTTGGACGTGCCGAACTTAACTATAAGTTCTAACAGAGTTCTAACAGCATTGCCACGATTTGTAAACAATGCCGTGTCATAATAAGCGGCAGAAAAGGAGAAAGAATGAAACTGGAAAAACTGTTTGGAATTGGGACTATTCTTGTCGGAAGCTTTCTCGCTTCCACGGCGCAGGCCGATCGCCTGACGCTCAATGGCGCCGGCGCGTCATTCCCCGCTCCGGTGTACAACGTGTGGACCTACTCTTACTCGGCGGCGAAATTAGGCGCGGCGGTCAACTATCAGTCGGTCGGTTCCGGCGCCGGAATCAATCAGATTAAAGCCGGCACGGTGGACTTTGCCGGCACCGATGCGCCACTCACCGAGAAAGAATGTGACGAGGCGGGACTGATTCAAATCGCGATGCTCAAAGGGGCGGTCACGCCGATTGTCAACCTTGGCGGAAAGAAGAAAAGTGCTCAACCAAAAACGGCGTTGAAACTCTCGCCGGATTTATTGGCAGCGCTTTTCTTGGGAACGTTGACGCGCTGGGATGATCCGAAGCTTCAAGCGCTCAATCCGACGCTGACGCTTCCGAAACTGCCGGTGACCGTCGTTCATCGCAGCGATAGCTCGGGAACAACGTTCGTCTACACCTCTTACCTCGCTGCCATTTCGACGAAGTGGCAAGAAGAAGTCGGCGTCGGCGCAAGTGTGAAGTGGCCGGTCGGATTGGGTGGACAGAAGAACCCCGGCGTTTGCAACTCCGTTAAAAAGGTGAAAGGTGCGATTGGCTACACCGAATACACCTACGCGGTGGAATCGCGATTGGAGACGGTGATGTTGCAAGATGCGACCGGCACGTATGTCGATCCGCGTTCGCCGAGCTGGCCGTTGATGGGAACGACGTACATTCTCGTGCGCAAAGATTTGCCGCCGGTGAAGATGGACGCCGTCAAAGCCTATCTGCGGTGGTGCTTTGAACAAGGTGGAGAGGCGGCGCTTCGCCTTCACTATGCGCCGCTTTCGGCGGATGATACGGCTCGTGCGCTGGAGACGTTAGGCAAATAATGCAAACGACTGTTGCACCGATGCAAACGACTTCAACCGGAATTGATCCGCTCTTCCGCCGGCTCTGCCTCTGCTGCGCAGCGCTCTGCGGAGTACTGATGATCGCCTTCTTTGTTCAACTGGCGGTCGCTTCCGGTGAGGCGTGGAAAGTCTTTGGCTTCGGCTTCTTCACGTCGAGTGAGTGGAATCCTGTCACGGAGGAGTTTGGTGCACTGCCTGCCATTGTCGGCACGCTGCTCACCACCGCCATTGCACTTCTCATTGCGCTGCCGCTCGCCTTTGTCTCGGCGCTGTTCATTTTAGATGCGCCGCCTTGGCTGGCGCGTATCTTAGGACAGGCCGTCGATTTGCTCGCCGCCATTCCTTCCATTATTTACGGTATGTGGGGGCTGTTTGTCCTCTGTCCGCTCCTGCAAACGCTCGGCGAGAAAATCGGCGTTGAGATGAACGGCTTTGGTGTGCTGACGGCGTCGCTCATTCTCACACTGATGATTCTGCCCTACATTTGCGCCGTGATGCGCGATGTGCTTAAGATGACGCCTCCGATGTTGCGTGAAGCGGCGTTTGGTGTCGGCTGCACGCGTTGGGAGACGGCACGCGACATTCTGATGCGCTACGGTGTGCGCGGACTGCTCGGCGGTATCTTCATCGGATTGGGACGTGCGCTGGGTGAAACGATGGCGGTGCTCTTTGTCGCCGGTAATGTGATGGAAGTGCCGCATTCGCTCTTGGACGGTTGTACCACGATTGCCGCGACGCTCGCCAATAATTTTGCCGAAGCGGACGGGTTGCAACGCAGTGCACTGTTTGCGCTTGGATTGATTCTGCTGCTGATGGCATTTCTCATTCAAGTGATCGCCCAGTACTACTTACGTATGACGCAAGCTGGACGAGGTGAAAAATGAGTGTGCCGAAAAAGCATTTACCGTTGCGCCGTTATCGTCGTCCGATCTGGGGACGCAAGCTTCAAGATGCGTTGGTAAAGGCGTTCTCAATCTTCGCACTCATTCTGGCAGTAGGAACGATGCTGTGGATTCTGACGACGATTTTCTTGCGCGGGTCGGAAGCGTTGGGGTGGGGATTCTTGACGAACCCTTCCAAACCGTACGGCATGCCGGAGGCGGGAATTGCCAATGCACTGCTCGGAACGTTGATGATTACCGTGGGCGCCACGGCGGTCGCGGTGCCGTTGGCGATTGCGGCAGGAATTTGGTTGGCGGAGTTTGGCAAACAGGGACGGCTCGCGATGGCGTTGCGGTTCAGTGCGAATGTGCTGATGGGAATGCCGTCGGTGATTGTCGGGCTTTTCGTCTATATGGTGCTGGTCATTCCGATGGGCGGATTTTCCGGCGGCGCCGGTGCGGTGGCATTGGCGATTCTGATGTTTCCCGTGGTGATGCGCACGACGGAGGATATGCTGGCAATGGTGCCGTATACGCTGCGTGAAGCGGGCTTGGCACTCGGAATGACACGCTGCCGTGTGACGCTTTCGATTATCTGCCGTGCGGCGAAAAACGGTTTGGTGACCGGCGTCTTGCTGTCGATTGCGCGCGTGTCGGGTGAAACGGCGCCGTTGCTGTTTACCGCACTGTTCGCCGATACGTGGCCGACGGAGTTTTTCTCCGGACCGACGCCGAATATTCCGGTGCTGATTACCGAATATGCCACCAATTCACCGTTTGAGTCGATGCATCAGGCGGGGTGGGGCGCGGCGCTGGTGATTACACTCTTGGTTTTATCGGTGAACTTATTGGCTCGTACATTCTTCCGTGAACGGAAATATTAAGGTGCCTATGACAAACGCTCTTGAGAAAAAGATTAAGATCCGCACGCGCAACCTCTCCTTCTTCTACGAGGGGAATCATCAGGCGCTGTTCGAGAATACGCTGGACATTCCGGAGAAGGAAATTACGGCGGTGATTGGACCTTCGGGATGTGGTAAGTCAACGCATTTGCGAATCTACAATCATATTTACAAACTCTACCGCGGGCAACGCGCCGAAGGCGAAGTCTTTCTGGACGATCAGAATATCTTGGCAGAAGGCACGGACGTGCTGGAGCTTCGCCGCCGTGTCGGAATGATCTTTCAAAAGCCGACACCGTTCCCGATGTCTGTTTTTGATAATGTGGCGTATCCGTTGCGACTGCACTATCGTTTGAATAAGTCGGAAGTGGCGGATCGCGTGGAAGCGGCGCTGACCGGTGCCTGCTTGTGGGAGGAGGTCAAAGACAAACTCAAGAAGTCCGGCTTGGCACTGTCCGGCGGTCAACAGCAACGGCTCTGTATGGCGCGTGCGATTGCGACCGAACCGGAAGTCCTCTTAATGGATGAGCCGACCTCTGCAATTGATCCGGTCGCGACGTTGAAGATTGAAGACCTCGTGTTGGAATTGAAGAAAAGGTTTACCATTGTCATTGTCACGCACAATATGCAGCAGGCGGCACGAATTAGCGATCAAACGGCGTTCTTCTACAAAGGGCATATTGTCGAAGTCGGAGCCACGCGGCAAATCTTCACCGCACCGAAACAGAAGCAGACGGAAGATTACATTACAGGACGATTTGGATAAGGAGCATTATGCGAGATCGATTTGGTTATGAAATGGAAGCGTTGAAACGGCTCGTGCTTGAACTGGCTGCAGACGCTGAGAATGCGATGGTTCGCGCAATTCACGCAGTGACCGCCGGCGACAGCGCCGAAGCGCAAAGTGTCGTGAGTAACGACAGTGCCATTGATGAAATGGAAGTGGAGATTGAGGAGGAGTGCCTCAAACTGATGGCACTCTATCAGCCTGTCGCCGGTGATTTGCGCACGCTGATTACGATTCTCAAAGTCAATGGCGAATTGGAACGGATTGCCGACCTCGCCACGAATATTGCCACACGTGCGATTGATATGGCGGACTTTGACGTTTTGCCCGAAGAAAAGATGGACTTTGCGCCGATGGTGGAACGCGTACATCAAATGTTGCGTGACGCGCTGGACGCTTTCGTCTATCATGAAGCCACGGTGGCGCGTCGGACGCTTCTTGCCGATGATGCCGTCGATGCGCTCAATGCGGCGAACTATGCCACGGCGAAGGAACGGCTTTTGAAGCACCCTGCGCACGCCGGATATGTTCTGGACTGCCTGACCGTGTCGCACGCGTTGGAGCGGATCGCCGATATTGCGACCAATATCTGCGAAGATGTGATCTATCTTGAAGAAGGGCAAATTGTCCGTCATCAAAAACGGATGTAAGCCGAAAGGTACTATGGCGCAACAGCAAACAATTCTGGTCGTGGAAGACGAAGAGTCGATTCGCGAAATGATTCGTATGACGTTGGAACTGAACGGCTTTTCCGTGATTGAAGCGGACGATGGCGAGGCGGCATTAGTCAAAGCGCAAAAAGCGCTTCCCGATCTCATCTTGCTCGATTGGATGCTTCCCGGACTTGATGGGCTTGCCGTCTTACGTCAGCTCAAAAAGTCCTCCCCTGAACTGGCGGCGATTCCGGTGGTGATGCTGACCGCCAAAGGAGAAGAAAGCGATATTGTCCTCGGGCTTGAAATGGGAGCTGCCGATTACATTTCAAAACCGTTCAGCAATAAAGTCTTGGTCGCGCGCATTCGTACGCAGCTCCGTCAAGGCGAAAAAGAGATTGCGACCGAAGCGGTGCGCTGCGGGCAACTGCTTCTCCTGCCCGGTGAACGCTGCGCCCGTCTCGGGACGGTGGAACTGGACGTGACGTGCGGCGAATTTGATTTGTTGATGCTTTTGGCTTCACATCCGGGACACGTTTACACGCGCGGGCAAATCGTGGTGCGCACGAAAGGCGACGACTATCCGGTCACCGATCGCGCCATTGATGTGCAGATGGTGAACCTTCGCCGCAAACTGGGCGACTGGGGTGATCACATTGAGACCGTTCGCGGTGTCGGTTATCGGATGCGTGGAGAGTCTAAAGGAACGTTCTGATATGAAACGTCGTGATGTCATTCTGATGCTTCTTCCTGCCAGTGTGCTCGTCCTCTTGGCGATCCTTGTCACGTTGCTGGTGGTTCAGTTCAAAGGGTTTGAACGTTCCTACCTTGAAGATGCCAAAGATGATTTGCGATTGCGCACGCACTTGATTGCCGATACGCTCGGACCGGCGTTGCGTGCCGGCGATCGTGTCGAAGTGGCGCGTCGCTGTTCCACCTTCCACGATCATCCGACGCGCGTGACCGTCATTGATGCCACCGGACGCGTCATTGCCGATTCCAATGCCACTGCTGAAAACTTGAGCAACCATCTCGGGCGCCCCGAACTTCATGATGTCCAAGATGAAGGCAGCTTTGTCTCGCGTTACTCCGTCACCACACAGGCGTGGCTGCTCTACTATGCCGTCCGCATTGACGGATACTATGTCCGCGTCTCAATGCCGATGTCTGCCGTGGCACGAACGCTCGATCACGCGAAAGGCTCCGTCGCGGTCGCATTGATTCTCGGCGCCGGATTGATTCTCGCGATGACGCTCTACCTCTTTTTAAGAGTGCGCCCGCACTTTATTGCGCTTCAAGCTGCCGCTGTCGCCATTGCGCGCGGACATTTGGAGACGCCGATTGCCGTACCGCAAGGCGGTATCTTGCGAGAACTCGCCCAAGCCGTTGCCACGATGAGCCGGCAGCTCCGCCAGCGTATCGGCGACCTTCAACGCGAACGCAACGAATTTGACGCGCTCTTTAATACGCTGCGCGAACCGCTGTTGGTCGTCTCCCATACGGGCACCGTCCTGCAACGCAATCGCGCCGCCTCTCAACTCTTCGCCCTCTCCATTGACGCGTCGGACTTTCGCATTGAACGTACCGCCTGCCCCGACCTCATTACTTACGTCCGCGAAGCGTTCAGCTCCGCCACCGTTCAAGGGCGTGAAATTGTCCTTGAGACTGCCACGCAGCCGCGCACCCTTCTGGCGCACGCCGTGCGCCTCGAACGTGACGGCGAACTCTGCCTGCTGCTCCTCCTTACCGATTTAACCGATCTCCGCCGTTTGGAAAGCTTCCGTTCCGACTTTGTCGCCAACGTCTCCCACGAAATCAAAACGCCGCTGACCGCCATCCTTTCCACCGTTGAAATGCTCCGCGATACGCCGACGCTGGATGACCTCCAAAAGAAGCAATGTATGAACATTCTTCAACGGCAATCGCAGCGGCTGAATGAACTCGTTCTTGATATCCTTTCGCTTGCTTCAATCGAACGGCGTCAAGGGCAAGGCGGTAAAACGTTTCTCCCTGTCCGCTTAGATGTCCTTTTGCGCGATGCCGTCGCTCTCTGCGCCGATGGTGCCGACTATGCCGGCGTCGATGTCCACCTCGTCGAACCGATGCCGGAACTGTCGCTGTTTGGCGATCCGCGTCTCCTTGAACAGGCGATTGCCAATCTCATTGTCAACGCCGTGAAACATTCCGGCGCGAAGCAAGTCGAAGTCATTCTGCAAGCCAATGCCGACGTCGCCCTTGTGCGCGTGCGTGATGAAGGCTGTGGCATTGCCCCCGAACATCTTTCGCGCCTCTTTGAACGGTTCTATCGCGTCCATAAAGAACGTTCCCGCGCCACCGGCGGCACCGGACTGGGGCTGGCGATTGTCAAACATATTGCCCTTCTTCATCATGGGACGATTGAGGTCAATTCCTCCCTCGGTAAAGGCTCCGAGTTTATCCTCACGCTCCCGCGAACGTCCGCGAAAAGCTAATGGCGAAAGAACGGTCTGTAAGGAGGCGCGGCTTCGGCTGCGCCTCTTTCGTACCGCCTCCCTTCGTGCGCGCACGTTTGTGCCTCCGATCGCTTACGCAGCGCCCTCGCTTTTGCGAACATTCGACAGTAAGTTTCAAAAAGATTAAAAAAGTTTTGCGCTTACGGCGTCAAGTTCGATCTCCCACCTCAGTGAGGTAGGGCTCGTACCTCATTGACCCTGACCTCGTACCTCACTGAGGTAGAGCCTCCACCTCACTGAGGTGGAAGTCGTAGCGCGCAGCGTGCCACGGCGCTCTTCGCATAAGTCATTACAGAGACTTGCTTTTGCGTTTTGAAGTTCGCGAAGTGGCACGGTTGGCGCAGAATGGCACGAAGTGGCACGGTTGGCACGGACGTCAGAGCGGAAAGGCGGAGGGGAAAAAGAGGTTGCTTTTCTGAATGCGATGTTTTATTATTACAATATCTAATGCGTCTATAGGGCGAATTAGACTGATCTTTATCTTCCAGAATGTGGTGAAAGCCCAAGGGAAGATACAAATTCAGACTTATCGTCGAGATAAGCTGACATTGCCTATTCGAAAACGATCAATTTTCAAGGTGTAGAGCGAAAAGAAACACAAGCGGGAGCTTGGCGTATCTTCATTTCGTATTTTACACTGGGTCTTGATCGTACCTCGAATAGATATGAAAGAAGGTACGCTTTTAGTTCTTATACGTCCCTTCTGTTACAAAAAGAACAAAATAGGAGTGGATATGAATAAACTTGCTTTAGTAGCGCTGCTGTTCTGTTTCGCGACAGTTGCCCCCGCCGTGACGCTGTCATGGAATGCGAGCAT
>JAVVWU010000027.1:0-21421 GCA_036651955.1 Kiritimatiellia bacterium | reverse complement strand
CTGCCCGTATGTGGACTTATGCAGAATGAGCGGAGACAGTCCATCTTTAATTTGACCGCTCGCACGGTAGCGTTGGAAAGTCAAAGGACGGCTTCGGCGGTATCGGCAGTGTGGATATCTTACCTTCTATAAGGTGCCGGTATGCTCTTTACTCGAAGAAAGCATCTGCGTAGCGGACATCTTTACCTTCTATATATGAGTCATTTGGAATAAAGCCGAGTGTCTTAGACTTATTGGAGGAGGAAAGACTGTGGAGCCTCTTTGCGTGTGAATTTGAAAGCGGTATGAAAAGCTTGACGTTGATCGTGTGATTTGATATCTTTCAACAGTTTTATGTGGGGAAGTACTCTCTCTGCGTAAATTGTCAGGGCCCGATCCGCGATACAGCTGTCTACTGTCGCACGGGTGCCTCGGCGCTGCCGGGATGGAAGAGCGTTGAAGCCGCTCACCGTCTACCTTTTGAAACCAATCATGAGGCAAAAAGACATGGCAAACAAAGAAGATTATGTGTTCGGAAAGCTCAAGGCTGTGCTACAGCCACCGGACCTTATCGAGATTCAGACGCAGTCCTTCAAGGACTTTCTGCAGGCGGACGTGAGCGCAACGAAGCGTCAAAACAAAGGTCTGCAAGCAATTTTCAAAGAGATTTTCCCGGTGGTGAGCAAAGATAGTCGCTTCACCATTGATTTCGTGCGTTACAATCTCGAAAAACCTAAAGAAACAGCATTTGAAGCTTTACGTAATGGTAATAGCTTCTCGGCACCGTTGCACGCGACGTTCCGCTTGAAAGATGGCGATGAAGTGCGTGAGGACGACGTCTATTTAGGCGAGATTCCTTTGATGACGCGTGATGGTGCGTTTATTATCAATGGCGCAGAACGCGTGATTGTGTCGCAGTTGCACCGTAGCCCCGGCGTTTGTTCCGAGAAAACGGTTCATGCCAATGGCCATGATCTTTATTCTGTGCGTATCATTCCTGACCATGGGTCATGGATTGAGATTCAGTTTGACGCTTCCGATGTTATGTGGGTTTATTTGGATCGTCGGCGTCGCGCACGTAAGTTCTACATTACGACGTTCTTGCGGACCTTGGGATATGGATGTGATGAGGACATTCTTCGTCTTTACTACACGTTCCACTCGATTTCTACGAAGGATCGTTGGACGGACGAAGAATTGGGAGATTACGTTCTCAAAGACGATTTGATTGATATTGACTCCGGTGCAGTGCTGGCGCGTCGTTATGATCCGGTAACGCCGGCGTTGGTGGATCTCGCGGCGCGTGCGGGCATTCCGCTGTTCGATGTCGTTGATACGGCGTATGACGGTGGTTTGTTGATGAAGACGCTGAAAGTCGATCCGACGCATAGTGAAGAAGATGCGGTAAAGGATATTTATCATCGTTTGCGTCCGGGCGATCCGGTGACGGCGGCGAATGCGCGTAGCTATGTGCGTGCGCAGTTCTTTGAGCAGCGTCGTTATGATTTGGGTTACGTTGGTCGTTACAAAGTCAATCAGCGTTTGCACCTGATGGATAAGGTCGATTTGAAGCTTCGTGTGCTGTCGGAAGATGGCGTGGAAGTGGTAGAAGCTTTGCGCCTTCTCTTAGACATTTCCTCCGGTCGTGAGTCGGTCGATGATATTGACCACTTGGGCAATCGTCGTATCCGCACCACCGGTGAACTGCTTGAAAATGCCTGCCGTGTCGGATTGGCGCGTACCGAGCGTCTCATTCGTGAGCGCATGAGTACGTATGATCCTGCGACGACGAATGGCGTGCTTGCACCGGCGAAGCTTGTCACCTCGAAGAGCCTTTCTGCGGTGATTCAAGATTTCTTCGGACGGAGTCAGTTGAGCCAGTTTATGGACATGACGAATCCGCTTTCTGCGCTCGCGCACAAGCGTCGTCTCTCGGCACTCGGACCGGGCGGTTTGTCTCGTGAGCGTGCGGGCTTTGAAGTTCGAGACGTTCACCCGACACATTACGGTCGTATCTGCCCGATTGAAACGCCGGAAGGTCCGAATATTGGTTTGATTTCTTCTTTGGGCATTTATGCCAAGATCAATCAGTACGGATTTATTGAGACGCCGTATCGTGTGGTGAAGAATGGCCACGTGTCCGATGAGATTATTTACATTGATGCGGACAAGGAAGAGAAGCATACGATTGCGCAGGCGAATGCGCCTTTGAATGAGAAGAATTGCTTCGTTAATCCGATTGTCAAGGTGCGTCGTCGTGGCGAATTTATGACGGCAACGCCTGATGAAATTGACTTGATGGACGTAAGCCCTATGCAGGTGATTTCAATCGCCGCAGGGTTGATTCCGTTCCTCGAACACGATGACGCGAACCGTGCCTTGATGGGCGCAAACATGATGCGTCAAGGCGTTCCTCTGATGAAGACGGAGCGTGCCCGTGTCGGTACGGGGCTTGAGGTTCGTGCGGCGGCAGACTCCTGTGTCACTATTCTTGCAGAAGAAGATGGCATTGTGGCGTATGTCTCGGCGACTGAAATTGTCGTTTCAAAAGATGGCAAGTATTCTCCGAAAGTGCGTAAAGGCGAAAAGGTTGCAGGCGCGAAGCGTTATGTGCTTGAGAAGTTCCGCCGTTCAAATGCCGGTACCTGTGTCGATCAAAAGCCGATTGTGAAATTGGGTCAAGCGGTCGTTAAGGGGCAGGCTCTCGCGGATGGTCCGGCGACGGATCAGGGCGAATTGGCACTGGGTAAGAACTTGCTCGTGGCATTCATGCCATGGCGCGGTTTCAACTTCGAGGACGCGATTCTGATTAGTGAACGTTGCGTGAAGAACGATACGTTTACGTCAGTGCATATTAAAGATTTTGAGTGCGGTGCACGTGATACCAAGCTCGGACCGGAAGAAATCACCCGCGATATTCCCAATGTGGGCGATGATATGCTCAGTAATTTGGGATCCGATGGCGTGGTTCGCATCGGTGCAGAAGTCAAGCCCGGCGATATTCTCGTGGGTAAGATTACGCCGAAGTCTGAAACGGAATTGGCTCCTGAAGAGCGCCTCTTGCGCGCAATCTTCGGTGAAAAAGCTGCCGACGTGCGCGATACCTCTCTTAAAGTGCCACCGGGTACCAAGGGTATCGTAATGGAAGTCCGCGTAACGAATGCGGATATGGGTGCGTTGCTCAAGCCGGTGCGTAAGACCAAAGCTTCGAAGCCTCGTCAATTGATGGACGATAAGGATTCTGTAGAGTCGTATTTGGACGAACAGAATACTCCCGAACATACTGCCGAGCTGGATGCGCGTAAATCTGAAGATTTGCGTAAACGTCACGAAGCGGAATTGATTGATGAGCTTGCTAAAGCATTGAGCGATCGCTTCTTGAATGAGAAGTTGACGGTCGATGTCCGCGATGCTGAAAGTGGCGATATTCTGATTCCTGCGAACCGCAAGATCACCAAGAGTCTCCTGCTCAAGCTTGCCGAAGCGCATGACCATATTCAAGAAGTTGAGAATGGAACGGCGCAGACGATGATTGAAGATACCATCGCCCAATTCTCTTCCCGTTTTGCTGAACTCGATATGATTGGCATTGAGGGCATGAGTGAAGATGGCATGATTGACGAAGAACGTGTCGTCAAGCAAGTGCGTGTCTTTATCGCAGAGAAGAAAAACCTCTCGGTGGGTGACAAGCTCGCGGGTCGTCATGGTAACAAGGGCGTTGTCTCGCGCATTCTTCCGGATTGCGATATGCCGTTCTTGCCCGACGGACGTTCGGTTGATATCGTCTTGAATCCTTTAGGTGTGCCTTCTCGTATGAACTTGGGGCAGTTGTTTGAAACGGTTCTTGGCGGTGCTTGCTCTGAATTGGGTATGCACGTTAAGACACCGGTGTTCGATGGTTGCCCTGAAGCTCAGATTGACGAGCTTTTGGCAAAGGCGCGCAAACATCAGGAAGAAGACAAGACACCGGGCTCTGTGCCATGGATTAGCCCTGATGGCAAGTCGGTCTTGTATGATGGTCTTACGGGCGAACCTTTTGGTCAACGCATCGTTGTCGGCACCATTTATATGCTCAAGCTTCACCATTTGGTCACGGATAAGATTCACGCTCGTGCGACAGGACCTTATTCCCTCGTTACTCAACAGCCGCTCGGTGGTAAGGCTCAAGCCGGTGGTCAGCGTATGGGTGAGATGGAAGTATGGGCACTTGAAGCGTACGGCGTAGCCTATGCGTTGCAAGAGTTGCTGACGGTTAAATCCGATGATGTGGTGGGTCGTACTCGCATCTACGAAACGATTGTCAAGGGTACTAATACATTGGAGGCCGGTACACCCGAGTCCTTCTCGGTACTCGTGAGTGAGCTTCGTGGTCTTTGCCTCGATATGCGGCTGCTGGGCGGTCCAGAAGTCGAAGCAAAGCCTGAAGTCACCTTGGCTTCTTTGACCGGCGGCGCGACTTCATCGTCTTCCGCTTCCACGTCCGTTACCCTTTAATTCGGGAGGTTTCCATTGAATCCTTACGCTGCGAAAGAAATGTTCAAGCTGCCTGCGAATGCACAGTATGACGCGGTGAGCATCACGCTCGCTTCCCCTGAGACTATTCGTGCATGGTCGCATGGTGAAGTCAAGAATCCCGAGACGATTAACTATCGTTCCTATCGCCCTGAACGCGATGGTCTCTTCTGCGAACGCATTTTCGGACCGACCAAGGACTGGGAATGTGCTTGCGGTAAGTACAAGCGCATCAAGCACAAGGGAATCGTTTGCGATCGTTGCGGTGTCGAGGTAACGCTCGCTCGTGTCCGTCGTGAACGGATGGGGCATATTGAGCTTGCGGTGCCCGTGAGCCACATTTGGTTCTTCAAGTGCAATCCGAGCCGTATTGGTGCAGTGCTCGATCTTTCGGGAACGGTGCTGGAACGCGTTTTGTACTATGAAGATTATCTCGTGACCGATCCGGGCGAAACGCCGTTGAAGGAGCATCAGCTCCTTACGGAGACGGAATACAACGAAGCCATTGTCAAGTACGGTATTGAAGCTTTTGAAGCGGGCATGGGTGCCGATGTGATTCGGACCTGCTTGCGTCGTATCGATCTCGACGAAATGATGATGAAGCTTGAGGAAGAGATTGAGAATACGCGTTCTAAACAGACACGTAAGAAAATCACCAAGCGCATGAAAATCATTGAAGGTTTCCGCATTTCGAGTGCGAAGCCTGAATGGATGATTCTTGAGGCACTCCCTGTTATTCCGCCAGAACTTCGTCCGCTCGTTCCTTTGGAAGGAGGTCGTTTTGCGACGTCCGACTTGAACGATCTTTACCGTCGTGTCATCAACCGTAACAATCGTCTGAAAAATCTGCTTTCGTTGAAGACGCCTGATGTCATTATCCGTAACGAGAAGCGTATGCTTCAAGAAGCGGTGGATGCGGTCTTTGATAATGGCCGTCATGGTCGCGCTGTAGCAGGTGCTGGTGGACGTGCTCTCAAGTCTTTGAGCGATATGCTCAAGGGTAAGACAGGCCGTTTCCGTCAGAACCTTCTCGGAAAGCGCGTGGACTATTCCGGTCGTTCCGTGATTGTGGTGGGACCCGGTCTCCGCTTGAACCAGTGCGGCTTGCCGAAGAAGATGGCATTGACGTTGTTCGAGCCGTTCATCATTCGCCGTCTGAAAGAGAATGGTCTTTGCCATACGGTGCGTACGGCGAAGAAGATGATTGAACAGCAGAAGCCCGAAGTTTGGGATATTCTTGAAGAAGTGACGAAGGGCAAGACGGTGATGTTGAACCGTGCGCCGACGTTGCACCGTCTCTCCATTCAGTCTTTTGAACCGGTCTTGATTGAAGGTGAGGCGATTCGTCTTCACCCGATGGTTTGTACGCCGTTCAACGCCGACTTCGATGGTGACCAGATGGCAGTGCACGTGCCACTCTCCGTGGAAGCACAGCTGGAAAGCCGTTTGTTGATGCTCTCGACAAACTCCATCTTCTCGCCTGCCAGTGGTGACTCGAATAAGACACCGACGCAAGATATTGCGTTGGGCTGTTACTTCCTGTCGATTTCCTCGCAGCAAGATAAGTTGGCAGGAAAGTCCGCAGGCAAGGGTGTCAAGCCGAACGAGGAAGAACGCCTTCCGTTGTTTACTGATACCGATGAAGTGATGTTGGCATTTAATGATGGCGCGGTACAGGTTCACGATCGTATTTGGTTCAGGAACCCTGACTTTGGTCATCCTGAACGTGCGAATGGCGACGCTACGATGAAGGTCATTGTGACCCATGTCGGTCGCGTTATCTTTAACGAGATTTGGCCAGATGAAATGGGCTTCTATAACGAGAAGGTCACGAAATCGACGCTCGGTAAGCTGATTCTCACCTGTCATCACTCCGTCGGTCATGCCCGTACGATTGAAACACTTGATAAGCTGAAAGCGCTTGGTTTTGAATGGGCCTGTCAGTCCGGTGCTTCAATGGGTATCAAGGACATGATTCGTCCGCCGGATAAGGACACGCTTCTCGTTGCCTCCAATAAGGAAGTCGCGAAAGTTCAGAAGCAGTTCGCTCAAGGTGTGATTACCGATGGTGAACGTCGTGGTAAGGTGACGGATATTTGGTCCTCTACAACGGAACGTATCGCAGACTCTTTGTATAAGACGATTGAGCAGAACGTTTCTGTCGATAATCCCAAGCCAGTGGATGTCAACCCCATTTATATGATGGCGGACTCCAAGGCGCGTGGTTCTCGTACGCAGATTCGTCAGCTCGCCGGTATGCGTGGTTTGATGGCGAAGCCAAACGGCGAAATCATTGAAACGCCGATTACCGCATCGTTCCGCGAAGGCTTGTCGGTTCTCGAATACTTCATCTCGTCTCACGGTGCCCGTAAGGGTCTCGCTGATACGGCGTTGAAGACGGCAGACGCTGGTTACATGACCCGTAAGCTTGTGGATGTGGCTCAAGATGTCATCATCACACAGCAAGATTGCAATACCATGGCGGGTATTGAAGTCGCGGCGGTGGTCGAAGGCAACGATGTGAAATTGTCGCTTGCGAAGCGAATCATCGGTCGTACGGCACTGCACGAAATTCGCGATCCTTCCACCGGAGTAGTCTTGGTGGAAGCGAACGACGAAATTGATGAAATTAAGGCGAAGATCGTCGAGAATGCCGGCATTGAAAAAGTATGGATCCGTTCGGGTCTGACGTGCGATTGCAAGCATGGTATGTGCGCTAAGTGCTATGGACGTGACCTTTCAACGGGGCATACCGTTGAGATTGGTACGGCGGTCGGTATTATTGCCGCGCAGTCCATTGGTGAGCCCGGTACACAGTTGACGATGCGTACGTTCCACGTCGGTGGTACGGCTTCGACCGTTGCTGAAAATCCTGAAATTACCGTTCAGCGTGATGGTGTCCTTCACTATCATGATCTTCGTACGGTTCGTAATGTGGCAGGCGAACTTGTCGTTCTCAATAAGAATGGTACGATTTCCGTTACGGATGCTGAAGGTAACGAGTACGAGTCTTATCCGATTCAGATGGGTTCTGTTCTTTACGTTGCCGATAATGGTAGCGTCAAGAAGGGTGACAAGATTGTCGTTTGGGATCCTCACTCGGTGCCAATTATCACGGACAACGCTGGTCTTGTGGTCGAGGAAGACTTTGAAGAAGGTATCACCGTTGATACTGAGGTCGACGAGACTACTGGCACGCGCAAACGTGTCGTGATGGAAACGCGTGAAAACCTCCATCCTCGTTTGCTCATCAAGGAATTGCCAGCAGGTGTTGATCCTGTCAAAACGGATATCTCCAAACTCCATACGCTCGGCATCTATACGATTCCTGCCGGTGCGAATGTGATGGTGTCCGATGGTGATATGGTCAAGCCGGGCGAAACGTTGGCAAAGTCTCCTCGCGGCGAGAACAAGACGCGCGATATCACGGGCGGTTTGCCACGTGTTGCGGAACTCTTTGAAGCGCGTACGCCGAAAGATGTTGCTGAAATTTCCCGTATTGATGGTGTCATCGATTTTGGTGAAAATGAACGCGGTAAACGTTGCCTCATCGTTCGCGATGATTTCACGAAGATTACCGAGAAACATCTCATTGCACTGAACAAGCAGATCGTGGTTTTCAAAGATGACCATGTGAAGCGTGGACAGCAGCTCACGGAAGGTTCTGTTTCACCTCAAGAAATTCTTGATGTGTGCGGACCTCAGGAACTCCAGCGTTACCTCGTGAACGAAGTTCAGCAAGTCTATCGTCTCCAAGAAGTGCAAATCAACGACAAGCATATCGAAATCATTATTCGTCAGATGCTGCGTAAGATTCGCATTGAAAATCCGGGCGATACCGACTTCCTCTACGGTGAACAAGTCTCGCGTCACATCTTTGAAGAAGTCAACGTGCGTATGGCTGAAGAGGGCAAGCGTCCAGCAGAAGGCAAGCCTGCGCTGTTGGGTATCACGAAAGCTTCGCTCGAAACCGACTCCTTCATCTCGGCAGCTTCCTTCCAAGACACCACGCGTGTTCTTACGGAAGCTTCGACGATGGGTCGTGTCGATGAGCTTCGTGGCTTCAAGGAGAACGTGATTCTCGGTCACCTCATTCCCGGTGGCACCGGATTCCCGTTGCACCGTTACATTAAGATGGTGCCTCTCGGTACGGCGATTAGCCAAGATGAGATGGACGAAGTCTACGGCAAGAAAGATGAATTCGGTATTTCGACGGATGCCATTGAAATTCCTGAAGAGGAATTAGTCAATGATACAGACGCCCTTGCCGATCTGATTCTTCCGAAGATTGATTCGTTGGGTGAAGATGAACCGAACGATGAGACAGACGCAGTCGGTGAACCCGAAGTGGTTGTTGAACCTCTCGACGAAGAGTAAGTCGCTTTCGTTGATTCAAAAAGCCCCGCCCATGGCGGGGCTTTTTTGTAACGCCTCACCTCCTTAATCCATCTGCTTTTGTTTTGATTGTGGCTGCACTTTTCACGTCTATGAACGCAGTGATTAAAGGCGGTATGCTATACTTACGCGACAATGATTTCACGACGAAATTTCATCACATTGACGTTATTAGCAGCTAGCTCACAAGGGTTTTCTCTGGGAGTAAGTCCCGAGCAAGGAAACGCTCCTGTGGGTGTTCTTTTCGTCGTTCCGCCGACGCGCCAAAAAGTTTTAGATGGTTCGATTCTTGAAGGCGTATTTATGGATACGGGAATGGGACGACCTGAAAGCGGAATGTTCGGTAATGTCCGAAAGTACTCAGATGGTTCGCCTCGATTTCATGAGGGGATTGATATTGCGCCAATCGCCCCGTGGTCGCGTCGACGTCAGCCGACCGATTTAGTGTGCGCTGTCGCGGCAGGACGTGTGGTACATATCAATCGCAAAGGATCGCTCTATGGTAATTATGTGGTTCTTACGCATCCGGTGCCCGGAGTAGGGGAAGTCTATTCGCTCTATGCGCATTTGCGCCGTATTGAACCGACGCTGCACGTCGGCGATCGCGCCGTTGCAGGAATGGTGCTAGGCATCATGGGCAATACGCCTGATATCCCTGTGGCACGTGCGCATTGCCATTTTGAGCTCGGGCTGATGATGAACCGTTTCTATCCGTTAATTGACGATGAGCATGGTATTTGGAATGGTGCAAATCTGTATGGCATCAATCCTTGTAAAGCTTTTGCGGAGCGCTCGTTTGATTTTCTTTCCTATCTGAAGAATCACGCACGCGCGTTTTCGGTGGTCATTCCGCGTCCGCGTCATCGCCCAGAATATTTCGATCGCTATCCTTGTTTTTGGTATGGCAATGTCTTTGATGCTACGACGCCAACGGTGATTGATTTTTCATTTGAAGGTATTCCTCTGCGCGGAGAGAACTATTATGTTCCACCGGGTGAAAGTACGCCTCAAGCGCCTTATGTGCTTTCTTCCAATGCGGTGGAAATGGCAAAGGGGCGCGCGTTTGTGCGCCGTGGAAAATTGACGTCTCGAGGAAAAGATCTCCTTGATAATCTTTATGTTTCACCCACAGACCTTCGCGGGAAATCGCTTGGAGAGGTCGGTTAAAGGGACTTGGCAAATGCGTATTTTACTCATTGATAACTTACTGATTCGCCGTTACGGGAAGCTCCGTATGGGGCCGGGACGTGCGCTTGCTTGTGGGGCGGTTCGCGGGAATCATCGACTGTGTGAATTTTCAGATCGCGATATGGCACGCTTCTTCTGTATGGGCATTCAACCGTTTGGAAAGAACAAGACCAATAAAATGCTGTTTAAGACCGCGATGAATTTTCGTCCGGATGCGATTCTGATGGGACATTGTGATTTTATTGAGAATGATACATTGGACGCGATTCGGCGTGCGTTGCCTCGCGTGCGGATTGCACATTTTAATGTGGACCCTTTGTGTGATGCGCATCCGCAAGAACAAATGCGTGCGCGTATGTACAGCTGTGATGCACTTTTTGCCACGACAGCAAGTGCGCAGTATCTTCGTCCGTTTGTCACGGGGAAAAATGTGGTTGCCTATATTCCCAACCCAGCGGATAGCGCACTGGAAACGCTCGACAACAGTCTTTTCCCTGCGGACTCATTCGCTTCAGATCTTTTCTATGCGGGAAATCCACGCGTAGGGGATCCGCGGTTAGACTTTTTAACACGTCTTCGTGCGACCTTATCGCATACGCCGTTACGTTTTAATCTTGTTGGAATGTTTGGAACGCCTTCGGTCGTTGGTGGTGCGGCGTATGATACGTTGTTAGCGCAATCGAAGATGGGGCTGAATGTTAACCGTTATTTTGATATGAAATGGTATTCATCCGATCGTATTGCACATTTGATGGGATCGGGGATTCTTTCCGCACTTTATGATGGTGATGACTTGCAGCATTTCTTCTCTGCCGATGAAGCCTTGTGGTTCCACGATGTCCCCGATTTGGTAGAGAAGCTTTTGTGGTTCAATACGCATGACGATGAACGTGCCACCGTTGCGGCGGCAGGACGTCAACGCTATCATGCCATGTTCAGTGGTGAACGTATCTTGCGTTTCATGCTTGAAATACTTTTCCAAACCTCTCCATCTGAATCGTACGAATGGGCAGAGGAAATTTATCGATAAGGCGTATCATGACTTTGAATTCTCTTGATTGTTATACGCTTGTCACGTGTCCTGCGGATCATGTGCGGCTAGTGGTTGCCAATGTGACGGACACGGCGCGTGCGTTGGAACGAAGCCACCTCTGTGGTCCAATTGCCGGACTTGTGCAAGCGGAGCTTATCGGTGGCACCGTCTTACTTGGAACGTTACTTGAACGACCCGAGCAACGTATTTCCTTGCGTGTGGCCTTCCCTCACGGGCTTTTGCGCGGAGCTGTTCTTGAAGCTTCTTACAATGGCAATATTCGTGGATACGTGAAGCAAAAAGTTATTCCCGAATTGGATGATGACGAAAGTTTAGATGACGGAATGCTGTTTGAACGTGCATTAGGGCACGAAGTCTCTTGTGCGATTGTGACCTCTGAACCGCCGCGCCCAGATGAACGTGCGCTGTTTAATCTCAATATTCCGGAACGTCTTTCAATCACCGACATTATTGAGGAGTATTTTAATTCCTCACTTCAACGTAATGCGTTTGCGCAACTGTCGGCGGCAAGCAAAGGCGGCTATGTCGAATGTGCGCACGCACTCCTGTGTGAATTTCTTCCTGAAGCAGATTCTCAACTCTGTGACCGCTTGGAACCGCTCTTTATCAATGGAACTATTCAGAATGCATTGGATGGCGGTGCCGATATCGCGACGATTGCGCAACTCATGGGACTTTGTACGCCGCAACATATGGAAGTGCATCCGATTCGCTTTGCCTGTTCCTGTACGGCTGAACATGTGCTTTCAATGCTTCGTTCGCTTCCTGTAGAGGAAATACAAGCCTTGATTGCCGAAAATAAATCGGCGGACATCTTCTGCCATATGTGTGGTAAGTGTTACTCGATTACACCTGAACAGCTGCGTACGCTGTAGAGGCTTTCCTTAATTCTTTTGATTGGATGCGTTAACAACGATGAATATTCTTTATGACCGTAATATGCTTCTCGGTAAAACGCTCTTTTCCCGTTTAGGAGATGCTCGCCCCTGTGACGGACGTACGCTGACGCCGGCTGACCTTAAAGGGGTGGATCTTTTGTTTGTTCGTTCAACGTGTCGTTTGAATCGCGAACTCTTGTCGGGATCGGACGTTCGCTTTGTCGGAAGCGGTGTCGCAGGAACCGATCATATCGACTTTGCAGCGCTTCGTGAAATGGGAATCCCTGTCGTGTCGGCACCGGGCTGTAATGCGGAAAGTGTTGCCAATTATTTTGTCTCCGCACTTCTCGCTTTAGGCGAACGACAGAACCGCGACTGGAAAGGTGCGACTCTCGGAATTGTTGGTGTGGGGAATGTGGGTAAAAAGGTTTGGAAATTTGCCGAAGAAGTATTGGGGATGACGGTTTTAGGATGTGACCCACCGCGTAAGGCACGGGCAGATGATCGCGCCGCGGAGACGTTTCTTCCGTTTGAAGCGTTGCTTCCGCAGTGTGATGTGCTTACGTTTCATACGCCGTTGGATGCGAGCACACGCGGGCTTTTTTCGGGAAAGATTGTTCGTAAAACGAAACCGGGTGCCGTTCTTTTTAATCTTGCACGCGGTCCGATTGTAGAGAATGAATTAGTTGCGACAATGCTTGAAGCCGGATTGCTTTCGGATGCGGTTATAGATTGTTGGGAAGGTGAACCGGATTACTCCGCGAACCTTGCGCAATTGGCAGCGATTACAACGCCTCACATTGCAGGACATTCATTTGAAGGACGTGCCAATGGCACTGTGGCAGTCTATCGCGCGGCGTGTGAATTTCTCGCTGTTGCACCGGGTCGTACGCCGGCGTATGCCAAAGCGCCTGTTCCCGAATTGACCGTTCGCTGTCGTGGTAAAAGTGACACCACGATTGTGCGTGCGGTGACGAAAGCTGTTTGCGATACTGAAGCCGATAGTGCACGGTTCCGTGCGATGTACTCGGAGGACCCGCTCCAACGTCGTGCCGCCTTTGATGCGCAACGTAAGACCTATCCTCTTCGCAGACAGTTCTCAGCGACACAAGTGACGCTTGTAAACCCGTCGAAGACGCTCCCTGCAAAATTGATGGCGCTCGGGTTCCGCCTCGCGAAGTAAGTTTCGCCACGAAGAATGAGCGCACTGTGGACGTCCACGGTGCGCTTTTATTTTAGAATGCTAGTGCGTGAGAAGCGGAGCAAGGAATTGCCCCGTGAAAGATTCCGGAACTTGCGCCACCTGTTCGGGAGTTCCTTCGGCGACGAGTGTACCACCGCGATCGCCGCCTTCGGGTCCGAGATCGAGGATCCAGTCCGCCGATTTTATGACATCCAAGTTATGTTCAATCACAATAACGGTGTTGCCCTGATCGCGGAGACGCAAGAGCAACGCAAGGAGTTTGTGGACGTCTGCGAAGTGAAGCCCTGTGGTGGGTTCGTCGAGAATGTACAACGTCTTTCCTGTCGCACGTTTGGAGAGTTCCGTCGCGAGCTTGATACGCTGTGCTTCGCCTCCTGACAGTGTGGTGGCGGATTGTCCCAATTTGATATATCCCAAACCGACTTCAACAATGGTCGTTAGTTTATTGGCAATCGCCGGAATGTCTTTGAAGAATACGAGGGCATCTTCTACAGTCATATCTAAAACGTCCGCAATCGTTTTGTCCTTATAGCGAACTTCTAGTGTTTCATGGTTGTAACGTGTACCGCTGCACTGTTCACAAGGAACATAGATGTCCGGCAGGAAGTGCATTTCCAATCGCTTCATCCCGTCGCCTTGACAGACTTCACACCTTCCTCCCTTGACGTTAAACGAGAACCGTCCCGGTTTGTAGCCACGCATTTTTGCTGCCGGCGTGGAGGCAAAGAGTTCGCGAATGGCAGTAAAACAGCCGGTATAAGTGACGGGATTGGAACGAGGCGTGCGTCCAATTGGAGATTGATCAATCTCAATCATTTTATCGAGCGCTTTGAGCCCCGAGATTTTTCGATAGGCACCCGGTTTCTCACGTGAATGATAAAAGTGCTGCGCCAAGATTTTACGCAAGAGATTATCAATGAGCGTTGATTTCCCTGAACCCGAAACGCCGGTGACGCAGATAAAACATCCTAAGGGTAATCGCACGGACAGGTTTTTGAGATTATTCTCGGTACATCCTTCGAGTGTAATCCATGCACGCCCCGGTTTTGTTCGCGGACATGGCACAGGCACAGAGAGTCGTCCCGATAAGTAGGCGGAGGTTAAGGAGGTGCGATGTTTCAATAAGCCTTTAATCGTGCCTTGATAAACGACTTCGCCTCCAAGGCGACCGGCTCCCGGTCCCATATCGACAATGTAATCAGCACAACGAATCATCTCCTCGTCATGTTCGACGACGACGACCGTGTTACCGCGTTGTTGCAACTTTTGAAGCATGGCAATTAGACGGGCATTGTCGCGTGAGTGCAATCCAATCGTCGGTTCATCAAGGACATAAAGCACGCCAACTAATCCACTCCCAATCTGCGATGCTAAGCGAATGCGTTGCATTTCGCCACCTGACAAAGTCGAACTCTCGCGATCAAGTGAGAGATAATCTAACCCGACATCCACGAGGAACCCAAGCCGTTTACGAATCTCGATAAGGATTTCGGTTGCAATCTTTTTTTCATGTGCCACAAGCGGAATAAAGGCTTTGGAGGGCGTACCCGAACATTCACCAGCCAAGGTGTCAAAGAACCGCAACGCTTCCCGAGCCGAAAGGTGCATGACCTCATGCAAGGCATATCCGCCAACGGTACAGGCGCGCGATTCCGGACGTAACCGTGCCCCTTTGCAGTCGGGGCAGAGTTGCCGTGCGAGAAACGCCGTTAATGCCTCACGCGTATCATCATTGTCGCTGCCGGTATAACGCCGTTGTAGATTGGGCAGGACACCTTCAAAGGGCTTGACCATAAGATGAGATTGCCCTTTTTCCATATAGCGCAACTCGACCGTACGTTCGCCTGTTCCGTGCATTAAGTCTTTACGGAATTTCGCCGGAAGTTTTTCGTAGGGCGTTTCAATGTCAATGCCCTGCGATTCAGCAAAGGCACGTAACAGCCAATTGTAATACATCAGTAAATGGTGCCCTGCGCGCCGCCATCCTGCTACAGCTTCACGGTAGGGGAGTGTCTTGTCGGGAACAACGAGATCTTCATCAAAGACCATCAATGCACCTAGTCCGGAACAGGTCGGACAGGCGCCATACGGAGCGTTGAATGAGAAGTTACGCGGCTTGAGTGTGTCGAACGAAAGCCCACAATCGGCACAGGCATTTTTCTCGGAGTACAATGTCGATGTGCCGCCCACAATTTCGGCTTCGACTTGTCCATCGGAGGCACGCAAAGCCTGTTCGACAGAATCGGTCAATCGAGTACGAAGCCCCGCCTTGAGAACTAAACGATCAATCACGGCGGCAATCGTATGGGCGCACTTTTTGTCTAACTCTGGCCATTCTGTTTCGACATCAACCATTACGCCATCGACACGTGCGCGGACGTAGCCTTGCTTTTGCATCTGTTCGCGAATTTCATCTTGACGGCCTTTACGCCCATGAACAAGAGGAGCGAGCAAAATAAGCTTGGTGCCTTCGGGCAACTTTAATAGCTGGTCAACAATTTGTTCGGCACTTTGTGGATGCACTTCCTTGCCGCATTGCGGGCAATGGGCATGACCGATATTTCCCCAGAGCAAACGCAAGTAGTCGTGAATCTCGGTGACGGTGGCAACGATTGAACGCGGATTACTACCACTGGCACGTTGCTCAATGGCAATGGCGGGGGAAAGCCCTTCGATATGCTCCACATCGGGCTTTTGTAATTGGTCGAGGAATTGCCGCGCATATGCGGAAAGGCTTTCGACATAACGGCGCTGTCCTTCGGCATACAGCGTATCGAATGCTAACGAACTTTTTCCCGACCCTGAAAGTCCGGTAATTACGCTCAACGAATTACGTGGAATGCGTACGTCAATATTCTTAAGATTATTTTGTCGTGCGCCGGTAATGATAATATCTTCGGTCATATGCTGTCCTCATTCGCAAATCGTACAGAAGCTTCGAACTTTATCAATGCGTGACACACCACATGCGACCATCGCTAGCCGATCGACTCCGAGTGCAATCCCTGCCGTCGGCGGCAAGGCAGGAAGGTCAGCAAGGAAACATTCATCTAAAGGGTAGGTGGGGAGTGCGTATGTCTTGCGCATGGCAACGGTGGCTTCAAATCTCGCGCGTTGTTCATTTGCATCGGTGAGTTCACCATATCCATTGGCGATTTCCATACCATTGAGATAGGCTTCAAACCGTTCTGCAATCCGTGCATCGTTCGGATTTAATCGTGCCAATGCCGCTGCGTTCGCCGGATAGTCGATAAGATAAACAAGCCCTTCTTGTGGAAGTGCCGGCTCAATCTTGAGGGACATATCTCGGTCAAAGCGATCTTCGTCCCATTGCTCTAAAGGATTCCATCCGGCAAACTGCTGATAGACACTTTCGACTGTAAATAGTTGTGGAGTGACGGTTTTTCCCAAGGCGGCGGAAACTAATTCTGCCACGTCGGAAAAGAGAGCCTCAATGCCTTCATGGGCGCGATACCATTCGAGTAATGTAAATTCCGGATTGTGTTTTCTGCCGCGTTCATTGGAACGGAAGCAGGGGCCCATTTGCCAAATACGTTCTGCACCATGCGCAAGGAGACGTTTCATATGAAGTTCAGGTGAGGTACGCAGCCAACAGTCACCGGATGGTGGCGGTTCAAGAAAAGCTTCATTGGCGGGAGCCGGAATGCGTACGGGCGTTTCGACTTCTATAAATGCGCGTTGATCGAAAAAAGTACGAAGCGTATGCAACAGCTGCGCACGGCGTTGAAGTGCCTCTAAAGAAATCGCCCCAGTATCATTCATAAGGACTGAATTATAACACAGCGCTCTCCGATGAACGGAGCGGCAAGGCGAAGGTATGAGAGAACTGTTACAGCTTTCCACACGAATGCCACGAGGGCAGATCTTACGGTTCGAGTGGTGCGCGAGGGAAGCCGGAGTCTAGCGCGATAAGTGAAATATGCGAACGATTCGCACGTGCGATCACTTTCTCACGATCCAGCATAACGATTCTTCCCGCTTGAAACGCGATGGCGGAAATGCCACAGGACTTGCAAATTTGAAGCGTACGTTCGCCTAATACGGGAATGTCAAAGCGCATATCGTGCTGCCCCTTGGCAACCTTGATCATCACGGACCCTTTTCCGCCGAGTTTGGCTCCACGCCGAAGCGTGGCATTGGTTCCTTCAAAAGCTTCAACGGCGAGAACCATACCTTCTTTGACAAGAAGTGTTTGCCCGATATCTAAATCGCAGACGGCCATTGCCGCTTGATATCCAAATTCAATGTCGGCTTGTTCACGTGCATCGGGTGCACGTTCTGTTAAAAGTCCGGAATCGGGAATGTGCGCACCCATAAAACACGAGGAGGGCAATGTGGTGACACCACGTTCTGCACACAGCTCAATAAAACGTCCGAAAATCGTGTGCGCATTCTTAACTTTTAGTTCCGCTAAAAGCCGGCGGGACAGAGCGTCAAAGCGTGTGCGGAAAAGTGCTAAAGGTGTAATCTGCCCTACGAGCATCATTTGATGAATGTGACTATCTGCAAGCCAGTTGAGGGCGCGTTCTAATTCGCCGACACCAAACACGGTGGAAACATCGGCTTTGCGTAAGAGTGAACGAGACACCATGCCGCGTACGCCGAGAACGTGAATCTTTTTGACGCCTGCGGCGCGCGCGCCTTCAAATGCGAGTTCAGGGTACTGACCACGTCCGGCAAAGATTAAAAGTTCAGAGGGAATCATCCGCCGTTACTCAAAAATAAAGACAATTTCTTTATCGTTTACACGGTGGTTGCTACGCGCCAGTTGTTCGACAAAATAGGGGGAACCATTGAACCGCACAATATTGCGTTTGACGGAAGCAATGTTTTGCTGAATATTATCGACTTCAGTTTGTAAGAGTTCACGTTGCACGCAATTAACCGACCACGTCCGCCACTGTGGAACAAGATAAGCAATCGCGGTTGTTGCACTTACGAGCGCAACAACGATTAGAAATCCATATCCGATGCGTTTAATAAGTTCTTGCATAGTGACTACCTCTGTAATGTCTCGCCCTTACAACGCCGATAGTATGCACGGAATGCAGTGCTTCGTCAAGCTTTTTATAGGAATGTAAGCCGTCGCGCAGTTAAGAAAGGTGTAATTGGGTACGAAGCGTTTCAAGAAGGGGTGCGAGATTCACTTTCCGATGTGCAGTCCCGAGCGTGCCATCGAAACGGTGTGCGTAGTGTTCGCGACAAAGCCCTTCTACAAAGCGGGCAAACTTCCCTGTCCCGGTCGTGAGGTTGTCGAGAATTTCAACATACGATGAGCCAATCGCAACAGCTTCACTCAGCATTCCGGTCGATTCTGCGGTGACAAATAGACGCTCACAACGCGTGACAAAGGCAGGAATAGGGTTAAAGTGATCGTGACTGAACAGGAGCTGATAATCGAACGGGTAGGAGGCAATGACGGCCTCGGCTTGCGGTGAAGTCCGACGGGAGGTTGTGACCCAATGCTCGCAGTCGGCGGTGGCGGTAAAGAAGGCATCCAGTTGCGTCCGCAACCATTCAGGAGAGACATCGGCAATGCTGTTCTTACCGCCGACAATAAGCCCCACGGCACGCTTATTTTGTGGCATATAACGTTCAAGGAATGCGGCTGTTTGCGCTTGATAAAATGCAGGGCGTGCGGCGGTTAAATTCGTTGGCAGGGAAATGACATTGGCTTTTGCCGGAGGCAAATCAAATGCCGGTGCAAGGATGGCATCAAAGTCGTCGAATCGGTACCCGCGTGGCGTCAGAATGGCGACACAGGGCAAAGAGAGTTTTCGCCGTAAGAGTTTGAGCGAATAAAAGGTATTTGAGCCGGTCCCGATCAGAACCACAGGACGTGACGCGGAATCTTGCTTCGTAACCGTCGCAGCCTTTGCAACAATGCCGGTCAAATCTACCGTACATCTGCACGCATCTAAAAGGTACGAGAGTGTCTTGCGCCCTTTGGACGCATAGCTACACGGAACGATTTCAAAATCCAATCCAAGACCCTCTGCAAGGGCCTTGGATTGATTTTCATGTCCCGGTTTTCCGTCGGAAAGAATAAGGGCGTAATTCACAAAGTATCGACCCCTTGGGCAACGATACCCTTAACGTCCCATCGCGGAGAACTTGGCGTAACGTTGTTCCACCAGTTTCTCGACAGGAATCTTCTTCAAGTTTTTAATCTCTGCCATAACCGCCTTCTTAACGTCGGCAATCATCTTGGCAGGATTCGTGTGCGCTCCACCCTTGGGTTCAGGGATAATCTCGTCAATGACGCCGAACTTCTTAAGCCATTGAGAAGTGAGTTTCAAAGCTTCCGCCGCGCGCGGGGCTTCGTTTCCGTCTCGCCATAAAATGGAGGCACAGCCTTCAGGCGAGATGACGGAATAAATCGCATGCTCCAACATAAGGATACGATCGCCCACAGCAATACCGAGCGCACCGCCCGATCCGCCTTCACCTGTTACGACGACAACAATCGCCGTCTTGAGTACGGACATTTCGGCGAGGTTCTTGGCAATGGCTTCCGCTTGCCCGCGTGCCTCTGCATCCAGACCGGGGAATGCCCCCGAGGTGTCTACGAGGGAGATAATCGGCAGATGAAACTTTTCGGCTATCCGCATAATACGCATCGCTTTGCGGTAACCGTCGGGATTCGCCATACCGAAACGGTTGGCAATCTTTTCTTCGGTTGTACGCCCTTTACGATGACCGATAATGACGACACGTTCGCCGTCGATAGTGGCAATACCAGCATACATTGCCGGATCATCGGCAACGAGACGGTCGCCATGAAGTTCTTCGGCATCAGGACACCACGCTGCGAGATAGTCCACGAGCAACGGACGATCGGGGTGACGGGCGATCTTGACCGTTTCCCATGTGAGATTCGTCGGCGCAGGAACGGCGGCGGTTGTCGCTTCGGTCGCAACGGCCTTGGCGGTAGATTTTTTAACAGAAGCTTTAGGTGTAGACATGGGATTCTCCTTACTTCACGGACGTGAGACGGATCATTTTTGCGAGGAAGGCACGAAGGTCTTTACGCGCAACAATCTTGTCTAGGAAACCGTGTTCCAGTAGATATTCCGAGGTTTGGAATTCGGGCGGAAGCTTCTGCTTGATGGTCGTTTCAATGACGCGCCGTCCAGCAAAACCAATCAACGTCTTTGGCTCTGCAATATTCAAATCGCCGACCATCGCATAAGAGGCAGAAACGCCACCGGTCGTCGGATCTGTCATAATCGAAATATAGAGAAGCCCTTCATCGCGCAAACGCTGAATCGCAGCACACGTTTTCGCCATTTGCATGAGCGATAGAATGCCTTCGTGCATACGCGCACCTCCCGAGGCGGTGCAAAGAATAAGGGGGCAACGCAACTTTCGCGCCGCTTCGGCTGCTTGCAAAATACGTTCGCCCGTACCGGTGCCGAGCGATCCGCCCATAAACGCAAAGTCCATCGATCCTAAAACCACGGGGAGCTTTTCAATCTTTGCAGTTCCCACGACAATGGACTCGCCGATACCGGTCTTTTTGCTTGTGGCTGCTACTTTATCTTTGTAGGGGCCAGAAGCATCAGAGAAATTCAAATGGTCTTTTGCCACAACGTCTGCGGCGATTTCTTGGAAACTGTCTTTGTCGGCGATGAGCGCAATCCGTTCGCGTGCCGTCAATCGTCCATGATAACCACAACAAGGGCAGACTTTCAGATTGTCCACATACTCCTGTTTAGGCGTGTAAGCCTTGCATTTAGGGCAGACATTCCACAATGCCGCCGTAGGGATACGCAACGGAGCCTCGGGTGCTTTCGTAAACCAAGCCATATTCTTCTCCTTAGAAGGTGGGTTAATTGCCGTTAGAGTAACAAATCCGCGCCACCTGCGCCACTGCAGATACATTATGCGCTTCCATTTGTTTGTCTCTTTTTGGACGTATTGCAGATTCGTTTCACACACTCAAAATGAAATAGGCGTTTTACTTTTTATGTGACTTATGCAGAATCGCCTTCTCCAAAAGAGCGTCTGCTGGGCAAAGAATGAGCTGTTCGTCATTTTGCGCGAAGAGCGTTCCGAACGGGTGACCTTATCTCTTCATTTCTCCGTGCTTTAGTAATACGTCTTCGAGATTTCAAGAGATATTCCAAAAGGTCTGATTGCGTACCTCACTGAGGTAGAGCCCGTACCTCAATGACCCTGACCTCGTAC